>CAZCUL010000135.1:0-14025 GCA_964501475.1 uncultured Verrucomicrobiota bacterium
GGCGCTGGCGGCTGTTCGACCGGATCGACGTTCGAGCTGATGATGAAATTGACTCCGGTCTGTTTGGGATCACGGTTCTTGGCTTCGGTGCCGAGCGACCGGATGACTTCGATCAGAGGCAACCCATCATAGGAAATCTCATTAAGGGAAATGCGCTGAAGCTTTGAAAAAATCTCCTGCCTTCCTTTCCCGGTATGAACGACGTTCGTATGCGCGTAAAGATTGGGCGTAGGCAGCTTCTCCCGTTTGATGGGATCATTCCACGCCTCCGACACGTCCAGAAGCGCCTTCTTGGACCAGTTTTCCCGGAGCGAGCTCTCCTGTTCGTAACGTTTCTCGGTGATCTTATCGAGATAGTAAAACGCCCCGCGGTTGCTGGGATCATGGGCGACCGCCTCCATCAGCTTCTCCTCCGCTTCCTCCAACTGACCGGCTTCATAAAGCAACTTGCCGTCTTGCACGAGAGTGGCGGCTTTGACGATGTTGGTTTCGTAGGCCTGGCGCACGCCAACAATCACCTCGTCGCTCGGCCGGCGTCCCGCCTGCTCGCGCTTGACCTTATCGACGGCCTGCTTCACCGCCAGCACCATCTCGTCTTTGGGCGCTTCTTTGAACGCCCGGTTGACATGGAGGTCGGCCTCGACGATGTCGCCGCGGCGCAACGCCTGTTGGGCCAGCTCCAGACGGGTCGTCACCAGTCCGGCCAGAGCCTGCTCGCGCTGGGCCTGGACTTCAGGGCCGACAGTCCGGGCCAATCCAAGAGCGCGTTCGTAGAGCTGTGCCGCCTCGACAAATTCACCCTTGGCGTGGGCCTCCTGGGCTTCAGCGAGAGTTTTCTGCATCTGCAACGCATCCGCCTGACGACGGAGAGCTTCTTTAATGGCGTCGTCAGTCGGTTGGGGCTGGTTCTGCGCGAACGCAGTGGGAAGCGAGATAAGAAGAGACAGAAGAAGGGCGGTCGTTCTCATGTTTTTAAGTTGTTCGGCTTCGACGAAGGTCGCCAACGTCACCACTACCGGCCGGCAGCGCGCCGAATGGTGTACCTTCTGTCGTTCGCGGTGGCGGACAATACAACCTCGTTGGTGTTGATGGCAACGATATTGTAGTTCTCGCCCGCGACCCGGATCTTGTCCCCCGCCCGTTTATCGGAATGCACCGTATTATCCACGGGATAGACCATGTCCGCTTCGAAACCGTCCAGACGGCGATACGGGTTGTCCTTGGAAATAGAAATGCGCTCCTGATTCTTTTCCAGTTCCAACACCAGTTCGGTCGGATCTTCCGGCGGGCCCTTGATTTCCTTGAGGGTAAATATCTCGTTTTTGGCGTTGAGCGTGGCGAACTTCTGCTGCTTGGGCCGGGGGCGCCCGTAGTAATCCCGCGGCGCGGCCTGATCCTCGACCCCGATGAAATAACTGCCCGGAGCGGGGATGCGATCGAGCGAGACGACGAAGTAAAGCGGTTCGACGTTGGTGATGAGCAACTGATCGATGCCCACTTCCCGCCCGGTTTCGATCTTGATCCGGGTGCCGTCGGCCCGCTGCTGCCACTTGACGGGATTCAGGAGATTGTGGGGGGCCGAAAAGCTCAAGGCCGGAGGGTTCTCGGCGAGCTGCAAAACCGCCGTGTTCCGGCTAAGATCAAGCTGAGGCACCTCTCTTCCCTTTTGGCTGACCACCTGTCCGACGCTTTGCTTGAGCTTCTGGTCCTCGTCTTTGGCCTTGCTGTAAAGGATCCAGATTGCGCCCGCCAGGCCCAGCAAGACCAGGCTGAGCAGAATCTTTTCATAATGCTGCCGGCATCCGTGGATGAATTGTTTTAGCTGTTCCATAGCAACCTCAGTTTAGCCCCCTTGCTTGATTGGCTTCACAATCTCAATCAGCAAGGTAATGCGGAGCGGTTTCTCATCGAGGATGGTGGTGAGCCCGTCAGGGGAAGTTTGCGCACCAGCCGCGCCGGGGCGCGCTGGATAGCCGGGCGGCAGGCGTCCCTGCACCGCCCGCAGGTCTCGAGGAATCGCTCGCGGATCTCGATGAGGAATACCCGGTTCGCCTGTGAGCGGCGACGCCGGCGGCAACTCGACCGTATCGACCAATACGGCTTTAACAATGAACCCGTGTTGCGACTTGTAAAAGCTCTCCAGCAACGCGGCCAGGTCCGAACTAAAAGCGTGAAACGTCACCTGGTACGGGTGGATGACCACACTGACAAGCGTGTTGGTCCGAACAGGAATGTCGTGGTAATCGGGCGAAGTGTCCCGGTCATCGGGTGAAACCCTCGCCCGCCGGATATTGATCAGCCTATTGACCTTGGCGTCGAAGAGCGTGTGACAAATCGCACTGACTTCAGCCAGTTGCTCCGGCAGGGCGGGAAAACTCCCGGGAGCGAACTGAACTCTGTTCTTCTGAACTGCGAAGGAGAAGGCGTAATTGTTGTCCGGCAATGTCACGCTGGCTTGTTCGGCGCGCTTGCGCAGGCCATAAATGGTATTGTCCAAAAGGGTCTTGAAAGCCAAACCGGTGGCGTTCGTATAAGGAATGGGCTGAAAGTTGTTCTGCGTGCGATCGATTGCTGCCCGCAATTTCTTCTGTTCCTGGCGCGCCAGATTGATGTTCGATTCACTGGGAAAATGCGGTGCAGTTACGACGCGCTGGTAGTCGTTCTTCTTTGCCTCCAATGCCTCCTCAATCTCGTTATTCTTTTTGCTGCTCTGGAAGAGGTAGAAAAGGCCAAATCCCAACAAAACAAGGCAAACCAGGGCCCCGGCGGCCAGAAACAGGTTTCGTTTGATCCAAAGCATCATATCTACAGCGTGATGGGGCGTTTCAGCTTCACCTTGACCTGGAAGGTGAACGTAAAATTGGTTTCGCTATCGGTCTGGATTTCGCCGACCAGACTGACGCCGTTGGTTTCAAACAAGTTGGTCCGGGTCTGCAATTCCGCGGGCACCGCAAAGGCCGCCTTGGTATTCGCAGCCGGTGCCGTCGCGCTCAAGTCCACCCCCCGGCAATAGAGATAAACGGTATCGATGGCGTCGGTTGGCGCCTGGTCCGGCTGCGCAGCCGAACTTTCGGCTTGGCTGGGATCCCAGAGTTGCGTGAAGTCTGGTCTGGCCGTCTCTCCCCGCGCCATCGCCGTACCTTCCTCAGTAACGTCCTTCGAATATCCGGACGGAAGGATGGGAGCGAACCTTTCAACCCAGAGACCGGCTTTGACATTGAATTCCGATTCGACCTGCTTCTCGACGGTCATAAAGGAGTCGCGCAGCGCCGTCAGCACACCCGCCCAGTAAAAGCGGTCCTCCATCCAGGTGGTGTACTGGTCCAATTCCGTTCGCAGCCCTTTGACCTGGTTCATTTCGCGGCGCAAGATCTGGTCGTTCCGCTGATAGGGAGTGAGCACCTCGTTCAGACGTTCCAGAGCCTCCTCCTTCTTTCCGGCAATCCGGTCGAAGAACCATCCAAAAGCAAAGACCACCAGAATCAGGCAAAACGCCGCAGCGATAAAATAGGGCTTTTTCTGGTTCAGTTCGTGGCGCTTGAGCGAACTCTTGGGCATCAGGTTCAGCTCGACCGGGCAATGCGCCAGGTTCCGCAACCCCAGCCCCACCACTTCGCCCATGGAATGCGCCACCTTGGCCAATTCCTCCAGGTTCAGGTTCTCGTCGATCTGAATGTTCCGGAACGGGTTGAAATACTCAACCGGCACATTGAGTTTCTCCGCAAAGAACTGCGCCGTATAAGGCATGATGGAGGCCCCGCCCGAGAGGTAGAGGCGGTCCGGCGCGGCGCCGCCTTGCTGGCCCCTATAAAACTGCACTGTTTGATTTACCTGAATATGCAATCGGGTCATGACCTGGCGGGCAATCTTGGAAATAGCCGCCTGGTGGGCATTCTCCGGCTCTTCATAAGCACCGCCCAAACTGACAAACCCCTGCTCGAGCTTAAGGCGTTCGGCCTCCGGCCAGGCCAGCCGCGACTCCTTGGAGAAATCCTGCGTGATGGAATTGGCGCCGATGTTGATTCCGCGGGCGTAAACGCTCCCTTTCTCGAAGAAGAGCAGGTTGCTGGTTTTGGCGCCAATATCCAGCAACAGGGTGCAGCCTTCCAAATCTGGATAATTGTAACGAAAGCTGTTGCACAAAGCCGCCGGTGAAACATCGACCAGTTGCGGCCGCAAACCCGCCGTTTCCGCCACCCGGAACAACCCTTCCACCACGTCCGACTTGATGGCGACCAGCAAAACTTCCAATTCACCGGTGGGTGTGGCGCCCAGAATCTGGTAATCCCACACCACCTCCTCAAGCGGAAAGGGCACGTTCTGCTGGGCTTCGTACTGGATGATTTGCGTGACTTTCGAGGTATCTACCGGCGGCAGCTTGACGAATTTCGAAAAGGTGTGAAAACCCGGAGCACAAACGTTGACGTTCTTCGCGGCAACGGACTGGGCCGACAAAAGCTCCTGCAGCGTCTGCCGCATGGCCGCCTCTCGCGTCGCTTCCTGCAGCCCCTCCTGCCCGAGCGAGTGCAGGCCGTACCGAATCAGTCTAAGCCCGCCTGCTTCGTCGATTTCGAATTCGGCCAGTTTCAGGTTTGCCGCCCCAAAATCCAGCGCCAGGAATGATTTTGCGTTTAACATGGTCGCTCAAGCCTTGCCCGCTACGCCGCTTCCGAAAGCCTAACCGCCCATGGCGGTCGCTGAAGCCCGTGCTGCCTACTAAGAATCAATGCCACGGTCAAATTAAAAGTGGCTTCACTGGCAGCATAGCGGATCTGCTGCCTTTTGCACTTTAAACCTTCGACCGAAAATAATTGATGGTCTTCTCCAGACCTTGGGCCAGTTTTACCTTCGGTTCCCAGCCCAACCACTTGCGCGCGCGCGCGATATCCGGGCGGCGCTGTTTCGGGTCGTCCTGCGGCAAAGGTTTGAAAACGGCTTTGCTGCGGGACCCGGTCGCGCGCATGATCTCGCGGGCAAACTCGAGCATCGTCATCTCGTGCGGGTTTCCGATATTTACCGGCTCCGAATGGGAACTCATCATCAGCCGATAAATCCCGTCGATCAAATCCGAACAGTAACAGAAACTGCGCGTCTGCGACCCGTCGCCAAAAATCGTCAAGGGCCTGTTCTTAAGGGCCTGGCTGATGAACGCCGGCACCACCCGGCCGTCATTCAACCGCATGCGCGGCCCGTAAGTGTTGAAGATGCGAACGATTCGGGTCTCCAACCTGTGTTCCCTCTGATACGCCACCGTGATGGCCTCGGCAAAGCGCTTCGCTTCGTCGTAGCAGCCGCGCGGGCCAATCGGATTCACGTTGCCCCAATACTCCTCTGTCTGCGGATGAACCAAAGGATCACCATAAATCTCCGAAGTGGAAGCGAGCAGGAACCGGGCGCCCTTGTGTTTGGCCAGCCCGAGTGCCTTGTGCGTTCCCAATGAACCAACCTTCAAGGTCTGAATAGGCAGTTCGAGGTAATCAATCGGACTGGCCGGCGAAGCAAAGTGCCAGACATAATCCACAGGTTCGTGAAGGAAAATAAACTCGGTGACATCTTGTTGGATGAACTTGAAGTTTGGATCGCCTGCGAGATGATCGATGTTGGCGATTGTCCCGGTCACGAAGTTATCGATGGCGATGACTTTTTGGCCCTTCTGCAAAAGCAGATCCACCAGGTGCGAGCCGAGAAAGCCGGCACCCCCGGTGACCACCGAAACGGGTTGATTTCCCGGTTTGGTCCGTCTTTGTGAACGCGACATGCCGGTTAAATACCGGGCGCGATGGGGCCGCGCAATCCAGAATGAGCCGGAGGGACGTTCCCTCGACCTGCGAAAAAGGGAACTAACGGGCGCCGTTGCCGGCGACAACCACGGGGATGGTCAGCCAAAGAATCTTCAAGTCGAGCCAGAGCGACCAGTTATCGATGTATTCCAGGTCCAACCGAACCCATTCCCGGAAATCGCGAACGTTGCTGCGCCCGCTCACCTGCCAAAGACAAGTCATCCCGGGCTTGACACTCAGGCGACGGCGATGGGCCGGATCGTCGAACCGCGAATCCTCATCCACCGGAAGCGGGCGGGGACCCACCAGACTCATTTCGCCTCGGAGCACGTTAAAAAGCTGGGGAAGCTCATCAATGCTATATTTGCGCAGAATGCAACCCACGGCAGTAATTCGCGGATCATTTCTCACCTTGAATACCGGGCCCTCCATCTCGTTCAGCGCCGCCAATTCGGCCTTGCGCTGCTCGGCATCGCTTACCATCGAGCGAAATTTCAGCATCGTAAAGGGATGCCCGTTTAAGCCACATCGCTGCTGCCGAAACAGCACCGGGCCGGGCGACGTGACCCGAATGGCAATTGCCACTATCAGCAACAAGGGAGCGAGCAGAACCACCAGCACTGAAGCGCCCAAAATATCGATCACCTGTTTCACCACGCCTTGCCAGGACAGTTCCGGAACGGAGCGGAACACCAGCACCGGCCGGCCGTAAAAGTCGTCGAATGTCGTCCGGGAAATCTGCGTGCGGAAAAAGTCCGCGACCAGCCACGCTTCCACCCCTTCGATTTCGCAGGCCTGAATGGCCTTTTCCACCTGCCCGAAGTAGGTGTGCTTGGCGTTGATAATCACGCCATTTGCCGCCCGATGATGCATTGTCTGGATCAACTCCTGAATGGTGTTTTCGTTCAGGTCCAACTCGGCCACAACCTCCAGCCCTTCCTCCCGCCGCTCGCTCAGCTCGCTTCGCATCCGTTCAGTGTCTGTGGGCGCTCCCACCAGTATCACCCGCCGCTGAAGCTGAAGCCGGCCAAACCGGCTCTTATAACCCAGCCGCAACAATTCCTCGACCCCATAGACCAGAAGAAAACTGATGCATCCGAAAAAAATAATCACCGAGCGCGCCAGCGTCATTTTAAAGAAGAACATCACCAGAATCACCCCGAGCGTGACAAAAACGCAGGCTTTAAACAGAATCCAGGCTGTTTGGCGCCGGGAGAAAAACAACGGTCGTTGGTAGAATCCTTGCGATTCAAGAATTAGCGGCACTCCCGGGATGATAATCAGATAGAGCCACGCAAAATCCTTGAAAGGCTCGATCTCCGGCAACCTTTCAAGAAATCCGTTCAGGTGCCAACGGATGAAGTGCGCCACCCAAAGCGCCAGCGCAAACAATCCGGCGTCCTTGAGCTGGAAAATCTGGGTGCGCAGTTGGTGATGCCGCCGCAACATAAAAACGTCTCAACCATCAATCATCGAATTCAGTCTCAAACCGAACCTCTATCAAAACTCTTCGCCGCTCATGGTAAGCTTCGCAGAAAGGGTCTTCGCGCTTGCGCCCATGCGCCCGGCCTACCGTTGGGCCAATGCCGCGGGCTCGCCGGCCGCAAGCTGGAATTCGGGAACGCTGGCCGCGATGAATTCCTTCACGCGCTGAAAGGTTGCCTCTTCCTGGCCCGGCAAGCAGATGGTGAAACAAGAGATGTAGGCCCAGCGTTGCAGAACTCCGCTGCGCACCATCTCCCACGCCATCGAAAGCATGCGCCGGTTATGATCGGCGGTGAGCCGTTCGTCCGCCACAAACCAATAAACATAAAGGCCGCGCAGCAATGCGGTAGTTCCATCTGCCGTCTGGACTTCCCGCGACACGATCAGCTTCATCACCTGCAAATCGTAGGGATGCGGCTTTTCCACAAGGATGGTTTCCCGCTCGGACGCATCTATCTTCCACCCGACACCGGTCAGACAGTACTCCGGCTTATGAATGCTGGTCCGGTCCGCTCCCATCAGCACCGCATTCATCTGAAGAGCGAAGTCATCCGAAGCGGTATAAACCCGTTGTCCGAAAGTCGTATCCTTTGGCAGCCAATCCAACACCATCTGGGCAATGGGCTGCTCCTTTGATTCGTAATCGAGCACCGTTTCGGGCAAGTCGATTTTGTTTGTGCCCACCACCTGGCCTTCCGGTCCGTAAACCGGCTTGCCCACCACCCGAATTCCCGGTTCGCCCAATCGCTGTATGGAAGCGACATGCCCGAGCACGAACGCCGCGCCCCCCATCAGCAAGAGCGCCACACCAGCGATACTCCAGCTACGCAGCCTCATGACTCCTGCCTTTCACCCAGGAGAAGCATGTCCTGCTCGGAACCACTCTTTTCCTCCTTCTCCTCGCTCAACCAGCGGCCCAGCAAAAAAACGCCCAGGATCGATGGCACATAAGGCAGCAAGCTCATCCAGGAACTATTATGGACCCAGTTTCCGGCGGACTGCCCAAACGCCTCCGAAGCCAGGATAATCGTGGTCAAGCGAAAGACATTCGCCGCCACCGCCAAGGGCACCGCCGAGGCCATCATAATGCCGCGCCGCCACCAGGATCTGAAGCAGACAAAGGCGTAGATGGCGGCAATGGCCCCAGTGGCCACTAAACTGCGAATGCCGCTGCAAGCCGCCGCCACTTCGTATTGGTATTGCCCGTTTGGATCGAAGATTTGCGTCCCGATCTGATTCACATGAATCCCCAGACCGTATTCAGCAATGAAGGCGGTGACTTTGCTGGCAAAAACCCTCAATGGAAACGTCACCGTTTCTGTCATCCCGCTCAGCGGCACGCAGAAACCGAAAAGGAAAAACGGGAAAAAACTGGCCGCAAGAAATCGAGGGCCCCAGACAATGCCTGGCAAGGCGTAAAGCCCAACAAAAAAACCTACCGTGGAAATACGCGTCTGCTGAATCACATACCCGACCCCGTGGATGCCCAGGCCAAGGATCAACAGAACCAGCCCCGGCCACCAAACCCGCTTGCGCACCGCCAAAAGTTCGTCACGCTTCCACCAAAACAACAGAATAACCACGATGGGAACCAGCCAGCCATGCTCGTCATCCACGGAGCGATCGTACATCCATCCCAGCCACGCAAAGAGCGAAGGAGTTTCCACATAGCCAAGCGTCGAGTTGCCAAGGAACTGGAATAAAGCCAGCCAGGCCGCCAGCAGCACGAAAAACATGCCCTTATTCGGCAGCCCTTCCCAAACTTCCCTGAAGCCAGGCTTGGTCGGCTCCACAGTAGCAGACGGAGTTGTTGAGGTGTTTGAACTCATCAATCCAAGGGTTCTCTGTTGTGAAAAGCCCGAGGGCCCTTTCGTTCAATCATCATTCGACTTTTTGCTATTCAGCGCCTTGCGGTAACCGCGGATCAGTTGTTCCACGGATTTTTCCCAGCGAAGTTCGTTTTGTATCCGTTCGTAGCCGATCCGGCCCATCGTTTCCCGTCGGGCCGGGTCTTCCAAAAGACCTTCTATCGCCTCTGCCAACTGCGCCGCGGAATTCTCCGGCACATAGACCGCCGCAGCGGCAGCGGAGGCTCGCCCTTCCTTCAGGTCGAACATCACCTGCGGCTTACCAAACGCCATATATTCCAACACTTTATTCATTGTGCAATGGTCGTTGTAACGATTGATCGGATCGGACGAGACACCCAAGTCGATGGTTCTCAACGCCTTTAACAGGAATTCATTGGAAACCCGCCCGGGCATCTCAACAAACTCTTTAAGCCCCAGCCAATCCCGCTGCCGCACAAGCCGGTTATATTCCGGCCCTGTCCCCATCAGCAAAAACTGCACGTCGTGGCGGCCCCGAACACCCACCAAATGCGCTGCGGCCTCGATCAGGTAATTCACCCCGTCCGCATCCCCCATCACTCCGACGTAACCCACCAAATAGCGCCGGTCTCGCTTCAAGGACGGGTCCGGGGCATGATCCAACCCGGCTATCTGGGGGGCGGTGCGGACGATGAATACGTTATCGGGCAATTTATTACCGCGCTGAATCACCACTTGCCGCACCGATTCATTGGTCGCCAGAACCACGTCCGCACAAGCGTAGGTGAGCTTCTCGGCCAACCGGACCAGCCAATAGAACAGACCGCGACCTCCAAACTTGGCCTCAAACATTTCCGGCCACACGTCATGCACATCGTAGATGATGCGCGTGCCAAAAAGCAGTTTAAAGGGCAGAGCAACCAGGAAAAGCAGATCGGGCGGATTGCAAAGATGAATGAGCTTGAAGCGATGCCGGCGCCAGACCTTCCAGGCCAGAATGGTTTCACCCCATAACGCGGACACGTATTCTCGGACAAACCCGGCGAAACCGCCTGCCTCCTCGCTGATCCAATGGCGATGAATCTCGATCCCTTCCAATCGCTCTTCGGCACGCGTGTAGCCGCGCATCTGCGGGCAAATGACAATCACCTCATATCCGGCGTCTCGAAGCGCGCACGCCTCCTGCCAAACCCGCCGGTCCAAGGGGACGGGAAGATTCTCGACGATAATCAGGACGCTGGGCTTGCTCACCGGTGATCAAGGAAGAAACTACTCGCGCTCTTCACCAGCAAAACCCCTCGTATCTTACCGGCAAGCTGCGCAGTTCCGGCCACCCATTGACGTCCAGGATAGAGTGCGCCGGTTTCAGCAGCCGTTGCAGTTCGGAAATGGATGCGCATTTTTGCGCCGCCACCACCAGGCCTTGCTCCCCCAAAGCCGCTTTCAGGTCGGAATAGAGCAGTGTCGCCAGATGCGGCATCTTCATGTCGATGACCCGTTTGTTGGTTCCCACCAGCGCGGCCAGATTCAGCGCCGGGTCGTAAATCCGCAATTTGTAACCGCGCCCCAGAAGCACCTGCGCCACCTCCACCATCGCGCTCTCTCGCAGGTCGTCCGTATTCGCCTTGAAGGACAAGCCCAGAATCACCACTTCATTCTGCCCCGATTCAGTGATCAGATTCAGCAAACTCTGCAGGTGCCGCTCGTTGCTGCTCAAGAGACTCTCCATCAAGGGCAGGTTCAATCCCGCTTGCCGTCCAAGCTGGGTGAGTGCTCTCACATCCTTGGGCAGGCAGGACCCGCCAAAGGGATTCCCCGGCCGCAGATAATAAGGCGATAAGTTCAGTTTCGTGTCCTGGCAAAGCAATGACATCACCGTTTGCGAGTCGATCTCCATTTCCTTCCCCAGCCGCCCGATCTCGTTGGCGAAAGCAATCTTCGTCGCGTGAAACGCGTTACAGGCGTATTTGATCATTTCGGCATTGCTCCAATTCACCACCGACGCCCTTTCGCCAAAGAGCTCCTCCATCAATTCCCTGGCCGGCCACGCCCCATCGCGTGTGCCCACCACCGCCAGGGAGGGATTCTCGAAGTCAGCCACCGCTGTGCTCTCCCGAAGGAACTCGGGATAGTAAAAGACCTCCAGAAGCCGCACCGCCATCAAATCCGACAGGAGCTCCCGCGCGATCTGTTCCGTGCTTCCAGGCAACATCGTGCTTCGAAGCACAAGCGCGTGTTCCTTCAACTTCTTGCGCAGGGCGTCACCAATCTGCCCCGTTACTTTGCGGACAAATTCCAGGTTCAACGCCCCCGCACCGGTGGAAGGGGTGCCCACGCACACAATGGAAACCTCGGTTTCATTGACGGCCTCCTCGCAATCGGTAGTGGCTCGCAAACTTCCCTTTGCCCTGGCCGTGGCGATCAGCTCATTCAAACCGGGCTCGATAATCGGCGCTTCTCCTTGATTCAGCGTATCGACCTTTTGTGGCTGCACATCCACGCCCACTACCTTGTGGCCCTGCTTGCAAAGGCATCCAGCCGTCACCGCCCCCACGTAGCCCAGCCCAAAAACGCTGATGTTCATGAAGCGCCAGAGCCTAAAAATGTGGTGTGGAAAAGGCAAGGTTTCTCCCCGCGCCCTCCCCTTAACTTCAAATAGGGCGCCCAGGTCACTTGACGAAATGCGGGAGAAACCATCCCGGGCCCCATCCGATTCTCATCCGGCCGCTCCCCGATCAATTCAACCTGCTCCCATTCATCTCCGACCAGGATCGTCACGCTCACGCCGCTCCTCTCAACCGCAAAACGCCGCTTGCCCAACATCCGCACTCTTGTGCCAGGAGCAAATTGCCAGTGCACGGCAAATTCGTCCGCGTTTCCAGCCGCCGGCTCGAAGGAGTCCGCCACCCGCCACCCGTCTCCCGTCTCCACTCGAGTAATCACCCGGTGAAGAATTCCACCAGGAAGCGCCTGTCCTGCGGAAACTCCGCGAAGGACCTCCCGCCATTCCGGCACAGCATGATGCGCCGACCAGAGAAAAGGTCCAAGACGCTTCGGAAACTCTTCTCCGAATGGGCAAGGCCCGTTGTGCGCCTGACGAGAAGCCAGCCACGACCGAAGCTCGGGGTCGCTGTAATATGCGCCGGTCCCTGGATCAACCACCACCGCCATCCGCTTGAACCAGATCGAAAGATGCAACGCGTCCAGATGACCATGTGCTGCAGGTTTCAAATAACCCAAAGGCGACAAATCCCATCGCAACCACCAAAACCCGCACTCTTGAAGGGCGATTCCGGTATGCGGGTACACCCGCCATCCTTCGTTTGTTTCGACCGTCTTCGCAGGCGGGCCACTTCCCAGCCGGGCATTCGAACGCAGTGGGCCACCCAGCCAGAATCCAATCGCCGATTCCTTCGGCGCGCCTTCCATCCATTCCCTCCATTCCTGCACCACGCCCGCCTCACTCGCAAACAGCGGCGTCACAAAAGCATTGTCAGAGTCGCCGTAGTCCCAAGGCTCCCGACTCGCTTGTACTTCCCAGAAGAACCGGGCGGATGCTTCGAGCCGCTCCTCCACTTCAGCGCTGATTCGCCGCCCCGCCGCGCACAGCGCGCACCGCGCCTGCCAGCAAAACTCCCAGGAGAACAGATGGTAATTCAGCGCCTGCTCCCGGTTCCCGCCGTCCTCGGCAAACTGCGCCAGAACTTCCTTCTCCCAAAGCGCCTGCAATCCTTCCAGCGGCGCGCACCACTTCTCCAGGGCCGGCCAGCGAACCATCGCCAGGATCAGTCCCGCCAGTTCGCCAATGAGATGGTTATTGGCCGAAGAACCAAAAGAACGATACCGCCAGGTAAACCAGACGTGTGCCGGGAGAAGTTCATAATGCAGCGTCTCCAGCTCTGCTTCGAACCCCCCCCGCTCCGCCCCCGGCGACAAAAGCGCGTCGATCCACGTGAACTGCACCAATCGCAGCCCCGACTCCAGCGCGCTCGTCCAGTTCCAGCCGCGATAAGGCGGGTTGTGCGCCACCCAATCCTCGAGCCATCGGATGCACTTCAACGCCGCCTCTTCCTTCTCCAACACCCACCCCGCTTGCGCCAGCCTGACTACTGAATACCAACGGCTCAATTCCCACACCGCCTTGATGTCCGCTTTCTGCGGAAGCAACCGGTGATTCAGGCGGAAGGCTGACTCAGTCGTCCTCAGGTCCTGCCCGGCGAGATAATCGCAATGCCAGCGCGGTGGATCATCCACCTTCAAATCCAAATTTCCAAAAGCCTTCCCATGCCCGGCCAGAATCGCCTCGACATCACGCGCAAGTGCGCCCTTTAAAGCAGATGGCGCCTTGGTTCTCTCCGGCAACACTGGAAAGAGACGGCCCGGCTCAATTCTGCTCTGAGACCAATCGCGCTCCCGCGCCTGATCGGCAAACTGAAAGCACCTCCTTCGAACATGGCAAAGCATCTCTCCCGGGCTCATCGCCCGCAGCCTGTGCCAATACCATTGGAGCTTTTCCATGAACCCTGCTGCGATCCGGCTAAATCTGGATTGCGGTGGCAAGCAAAGCGCGACACCGGTTTGGCTTTGTCGGTCGTTGCAGAAGCCGAAGCCAAAAGCGCCGGCGCCACTGCGCTCTGCCGGCGCGCTCCAGAACGTGTTTTTTCCGTTCATGGCCTCGATTCGCGTCCAGAGTTTGGAGGTTCTCGTTCGCCATGAAGGGCCGGTGCCGCCTCGCTAGAGGTTCACGCTCCGGGCCTGCTGGATCGATTCCAGGACGGCAAAGGTCAGGAGCATGCTCCGCCGCGCCTGTTCGTACGGCAACGGATGTTCGCTTTCCCCGCGCAAAAAAGAGGTCCAGGCGGCCATTTCTTCAGCGTGCCCTTTCGAAGCGTAAGAGGACGTCTTTCGTTTCCGGTCCCGATGCACCACCA
>CAZCUL010000136.1:0-4469 GCA_964501475.1 uncultured Verrucomicrobiota bacterium
GTGCAGCTTGACGACTTCGGCGCGAATCGGGTCCTCCATGGCCAGCTTCTCCAGGGCCTCGTTGACCAACAATATTTTCTCGTCATCCGCGCCGGCGGCGATCTCCAAGTCGTCCACGTCCAGCCGCTCTTGTCCGCCGCCGTGTTTGGCGCGGCGTTTGCGCCGGGCGCTGTCCACCAGGATGTGCCGCATCGCTTCGGCCGCCGCGGCGAAGAAGTGGCTCCGCCCGTGCCACTCCTGCCGCTCGGAGCCGACCAGCCGCAGCCAGGCTTCATGCACGAGCGCGGTCGGCTGGAGCGTATGTCCGGCGGATTGCTGGGCCATTTTGGAACGGGCCAACCGGCGCAACTCTTCGTAAACCAGCGGCAAAAGATCCTTCGCGGCGGCGGGATCGCCGTGTTCGATGGCTTCGAGAATCCGGGTGACGTCGCTCACGCGCCCCAGAGTAGCGGGGGAAAGACGGGCGACAACTCGAAACGATTTCAAGCCACCTCACCTCGTTCTTTCCATAACTGTTTTTGGTTCGAGAGCCGGAATTCTCTCTCCACCTCTCAAGGCGCAAAGCGGAGCGAAAAGGGGACAGGGAAATCAAAAAAGAAGCATCAGCAACTGTGGGGGTGGATCACGGTTTTTTGGTGAAAGGGTCAGCCGGAACCTTCCCTTCAATCAGTTGGTGGGCTTCGCGGTGCAGCACGTGGGCGGGGATCCAGTGGAGCCAATCCTTACCAAGGTCGCTGGCTCCGCTTTTCGAAAGTTGATTCTCGATAACATCAGCGCCGGTCGTCAGCTGAGAAATCCCGCAGTTTCTCAGTCCATTCAGAGCACTGATTGGGACGATCAGTTTTCACGTAGAGCGTGATTACCGCCTGAATCGCATCGGCTAGAAACCGACTCTTCGGGCCGAGCTGATTCTGCCGCTGCTCAAGACCGGCAGCGCCCGACAGCAGCAGCGGCTCAGCTTCGGCATTCTTCCCCTGACCGAGCAGACTGCGACCCAGGACGCTCCGCATAGTGAACGTTGACCAATGGTCGGGAAGCTTCTTCTCGCGGATGGCCAGGCTCTCCCTGGCGAACGGTTCAGCTTCGGTAAACTTGCCCTGCGCAACCAGTGTACTGGCGACAAACGCCAGACCGGACGCGAGGTTGGGGTCATCCGAAGCCAAGGTGGCTCGGCGCAACGCGAGCAGTTCGCGATACAGCGGTTCGGCTTCTGCATGTTTGCCGTCACGTTCCAACACGTTGCCCAAATTGAATATCGTGAAAGCCAATGCCGGATCGTCTTCGCGCAGCACCCTCCGCCGGATGGTCAGCGCTTTTCGCAAAACGGCTTGGGCTCCAACCAGGTCGCCCATGTCCCGGAGTTTAACTCCACGCTCAGTAAGTGCCCTTCCCGTTCGCAACTCGTTTTCGTCCGCGAATTCCTGTGTTTGCTTCGATATCTTTTCCGATGAGGCGCAGCGCAGTATGTTAATTTCTCCTGATTCTGTTAAAGAACCGCCTGAGCAAGCGAAAGCCAGGGCCCGATCATCAGGCGAGAAGGCGACGCTCCACACCACGCCTGAAAAGGACGGGATCGTGAAGAGTTCCTGGCCGGTGGTCACTTGCCAGAGCCTGACCGTGCCGTCCCAACTCGCCGTCGCCAGTATTTTTCCATCATGTGAAAAACTGATGCAATAGATGTGGTCGCGATGGGCATGCGTCGTTCGAACCCGGGTTAGCTCAGGCAGCGCGCGAATGGAGATTTGACCCGCACCGCTGGACGCGAGCCATCGCCCATCTTTAGAGACACGCACCAGACCGCCTGTCTCGGGCACCCGCCGCTCAAATTGCTTGGTCAGTGTGTTCCAAACACTCAGCGCGGTGCCATCGGCGCTGATCAATCGCGTCCCGTCAGGAGTATAGGCAACTGAGGACGCTGATTGGTTTATTGTGTCGGTCATGATACCGGTTCTGGCATCCCAAAAGCGAATAATCCGATCCCCTCCCGTCCTTGCCAGCGTTGTGCTATCCGGGCTGAAAGCAAATTGGTTGTCAACCGACGAGCGACTACTCTTCGGCGGGATGGCATTTCGGGGCGCAGAATATTTCCAGCTCGGCACATCCCAAAAATGCACTGCATCATGATGGTCGGTTGCCGCCAGAACAAATCCGTCCGGCGAAAAAGCGACCCGCACATCGCCATTGGTGAGGGCCGCCAGCGTCCGCCGCAAGGCGCCGGTGGCGGCGTCGCGGATGTCCACGGTCCTACTACTACAGGCCAGGAGGCTGCCGTCAGGCGAAAAAGCGACCGAGAAAGCGTTTCGCGTCGATATCCTTTGTCGTGCAGGATGGGTTTTCGTATCCCAGATCCGGATCGCATCGTCGAAACCACCCGTGGCGACGGTCCTGCTATCCGGAGAGAATGCAACCGACCAGATTTCTGCCTTGTGCCCATGTAACACTCCAGTTTCCTGCCCGGTGGCAACATCTCGCAATCGCAACACCCGGTCCGGCCCCGCAGTGGCCAGGGTCCTGGCATCGGGTGACAGGGCAAGGCACGTGACTTTCCCTGCGGACAGCATCACCTGCTTTTGTTCCAGAGTTGCGGCATCGAGAATAGTGATTCTGCCAGATTCATTGTAGGGGTTCCAACTCGCCGCAACCACCTCCTGGTTGGGCAGGAACAAAGTGGCAAAAACCGGACCGTCAAAGTTCGTCTGCACCAGCAATCGGTCTCCGGTTGCCACATGGAACAACTTTAATCCGCCTTCAATTCCGCCCGTGGCGAGTAGCCGGCCATCTGAAGAAAACGTGATTGCCAGCGCGCCGCGGGTGTGCGCATCGAGGATTCGCTCGATTTGAAGCGTTTTCATGTTCCATAGAACCACCCGCCCCGGACCCGAGCGCCGGGCGTAGCGGGTGAAAGGGTTTCCCCGGGTATTGGCCGCAGCACCCTCGCCAACTGCAAGCCGCTTCCCATCAGGTGAAAACGCCAGCACAGAAAGTGCATTGCTCCCCGATTGCAGGGTGTGCAAGTGCTTCGCGTCGGTAACACTCCAAATGCGGACGGTGCTATCCGCGCTGGCACTTACCAGCGTCTTGCCGTCCGGTGCAAAAGCCACAGCTGTCACCTCTGCCGAATGACCTTTCAACTGCGCGCGTAAGGAATACGTTTCGACATCCCAAAGTCGCACGATTTGATCGTCGCCTGCCGCGGCAACGAGAAGGCCATCTGGTGAAAACGCAACGCTCCTCACCCGACCGCCAACCCGGTTTATCGCCATCTTTTCATTGCTGGCCAACTGGTGAAGGTAGTACCAATCAAAACTTCGCAAATCCTCCTGATCCTGTTGTGGGCGCAATCCCTCCAGCAACTCTTGCGCGTGTGGCACATCGCCTTCCGCAATGGCCTGTGCGGTCAGCTTGATACGGGCGGCGTAAAGATTGCGGCGATTCTCCTCGGCCAAGGCTTCTGCCTGCCGGCGTTGAGCTTGAGCTTCGGTTGCGCTTTCCTCGGCGCGCTTCGCTTCCCGCTCGGCCTTGGTGGCGTGGCTCTGCGCCTCCTGCTCGGCAGCCACCGCCCGCTCGCGCGCGTGCTTTTCCTTGACCAGCGTCCAGGTGGCAAGGCCCAGACCAACGGCCAGCGCCACCATGACCGCCCCGGCGGCGGCAAAGCCAAACTTGTGACGTCGGACGGTTTTCTGAAACTCATACAAACGACTCGGAGGCCGCGCCACCACTGGCTCGTTTCCCAGATGCCGACGAATGTCAGCCGCCAGCGCATTGGCTGTCTCATAACGCCGCGCGCGGTCTTTCTCCAGACACTTCATCGCGATCCAGTCGAGATCGCCCCGCACAAGATGCGTCAGTTTCAGCGACTCCGTGTGACGATGTTGCGCTGTCGTCGTCAACAAATCGGCGGTCATGGTGCTCAGCCGATTCGACGGACGCGGTGGTTCAGTCTCGCGAATAATGCGCCGCATGCCATCCAGACCGGCGGCCAACAGATCCTTTTGCTCAAACGGCGTGCAGCCCGTGAGCAGTTCGTAAAGCAACACCCCCAGGCTGTAGATGTCCGAACGCGTATCAATGTCCACCCCGCTCATCTCCGCCTGCTCCGGGCTCATGTAAGCCGGTGTGCCGATGAACTGCTCGAACGCGGTGAACAGTGTCCGGTCGGTGAGCGGCTGGTTGTTCGTGGCTTTGGCGATTCCGAAATCAATCACCTTGGGCACGGCGGTACCATCAACGGTGGTGACCAGAATGTTCGAGGGTTTCAGGTCGCGGTGGATGATGCCCTTTTGATGGGCATGTTGAACCGCCTGACAAACGGCGATGAACAGTTCGAGGCGCTCCTTCGTGGACAGTTGTTTCTGGTCGCAAAACTCGGTGATCTTCACGCCGCGGACCAATTCCATGACGAAGAAAGACCGGCCAGTCTCCGTCGCGCCAGCGTCCAGCACCCGCGCGATGTTCGGATGGTCCATCAG
>CAZCUL010000137.1:0-5002 GCA_964501475.1 uncultured Verrucomicrobiota bacterium
GAAACTTTCGGCTGAGCTGGCGCCTCTGCTCCAGCGCCGCGGAGGTGATCCCAAGGTTTGGAAACAGCATCGCAACGCGGCAAAGAAAGCGGAGAAGCGGCGCCAGTATATCGAAGCGGAAGGACATTACGCGGCGGCAGCGCGGGAAGCGGAGGGCTTTCCGTCAGGCGATCAACGCGCCATCGAGAGTCTGGTCGATTGGGCGCGTTTGCTCAAGCAGCACCGAAAATATCAGCAGGCGGAACTGATTCTTGAGGAGGTCGTCGAGTTTTACGAGACAGGCCGGGCAGGCAACGATTTGCACCTGGCGTTGGCTCTGTCGTGGTATGGGGAAGCAGCGGGTTACGCCGAACATTACGAGGCGGCCGAGAAGGCCCATGAGCGCGCCCGGGAGATCTTCGAGAGGCGCCTGGGCGCTTACCACTCGGCGGTAGCGGGAAGTGTGGGCCAACTCGGAAGTGCTTATCTGAAGCAGGGCAAGGCGAAGGATGCAGAAGCTCTCTTCAAAGAGGCCCTTTCGATTCTGGAGGCGCCACGGCGGGACATCCGTTATTCCGATTGGGGATTCAAGCAAAGCTTCCAGCTTCCGGATTTTCCGGCTTTGGGCACGGTCATCAACAACCTCGCGCTCGCCTACGAACAGCAAGGACGGCTTGAGGACAGCGAGGACACCTTCAAGCGCGCGTTGAAGATTTTCGAGCGCGAGGTGGGGAAGAACAGCGAAAGTGTGGCCCTGGTGGCCAGCAACCTCGGCCTGCTTTACGTCAAACAGGGAGAATTCGACGAAGCGACTCCTCTGCTGGAGCGTTCTTTGCGCATTCGGGAAAAGGTCGCCGGCCGGAATCATCCGGTGGTGGCCGACACTTTGGAAAAGCTGGCATTTATTTACGACGCGCAGGGGAGAACTGCGGAAGCGAAGAACTACCGGCAGCGGGTCCAGGCGATTCGGGAGGAGGCGCGCGCCATCCGCTGAACTGCAGGGCGAATATTCCCCGGAGGGCAAGTTCGGGGCTAATGAGCGAGGGCCACCCCCGTGTGAGTATCGCGGTTAGACGCCTCCTTTGACATCAGCCAGCTCGACGCGTTGCCCGGATTCAACCGACCTGGCAATGGCGACCATCGCGCGCATCGCGGCCAGGCCGTCTTCGATTCCAGCGCCGACCTGTTGTTTGCCTTGCAACACCGTCTCCGCGAAGCCTTCGACCTGGCGTTTGTAAGTATGGGCGTCTTCTCCGAGCGGCCGATGGAACTGCCGGTCCCGGGCGGAAAAGCATTCGACCTGGGCGGATTTATGGAACCACGGCAAATAAACGTGCCCCTTCACGCTGCCGAACTGGCCGTAAATCTGAAACCCTTCCTCGAAGTCGCCCTGCACGGGGATAGTCAGGTCAAGATGGCCGAGCGCGCCGCTGGCAAATTCCGTTTCCACAAACCAGCAGTAAGCCGCGCATCTGTCCAGCAGACGTCCGCGAACGGCCATCAGTTCACCGCCCAGAAACCGCGCCGTATCCACCAGGTGGCTGCCGTGGGTCAGCATAAAGTAGCGTCGTTTGTCCGCTTTCGGGTCCCCTTCCGGTTTCCGGGCCTCCGCGCTGGCTAACGGGATCGGTTGCAGATTATCCGTCATGCTGTAGCGATAGGCGGAATCGCAGTACCAGGCCTTAAGGGCGATGAGTTGCCCGATCTCCTCCTCGATGAATTGCCGCGCGAAAACGATTCCGGGATCGAATCGCCGGTTGTTGCCTATCTGGAACACCAGGCCGGCCGCTTGCAGGCGGCTACGGAGTTGTTCGCATTCCTCGAGGGAGACGCCCAGAGGCTTTTCCACCAGCACATGCTTTCCGGCGGCAATGGCCTCGAGCGCCAGCGGCACATGAAATTGGTCTGCGGTGGCAATGATGACCGCCTCCAACCCGGGATCGGCCAGCATCTCGTGATAATCCCCGAAGACCCGGCGTGGATTGTGAATGGCCGCCATCCGCTCGCGAAGGTCGGCCGCCAGATCGCAAATGGCAGACAACTCGACATTGCGCGCTTTGCGGCAGGCCTCGAGGTGGGCAATTTGAGCAATGGGCCCGCAACCGAGCACGCCCACGCGCAAGAGACGCGACTCCTTCTTCATTTCTGCGAGGGCTTCAACAATTCCTCCAGCCGATCCAAAAGCGGCATTTGTGTCTCCTTGATTTTTGCCTTTGCTTCGGCCAGCGGGTAAAACTGCGCGCGGTCCACTTCCGGGAAAGCCTGCTTTTTCCCGGAGCCAGGCGGCCATTCCACTTCGAACGTCATGCTCTGAATCGGTTGCGAATCGTCAAAGTCGTGTTCCGCCGCCCAGGCGTGGACGACTTTGCCGCCCTTTTGCTTGATCCATCCCAACTCGAAAAACGGCCCTTCCAAATCGATGTCGATGCCCAGTTCCTCTTTCACCTCCCGAATGGCCGTCTTCAAATAATCCTCCTCGGGCTCGATCTCGCCTTTGGGAATGCTCCAATGGCCCGCATCCTTGTGCGCGAAGAACGGGCCGCCCGGGTGCGCCAGCAACACCTCGATGCACCCGTTGCGCATCCGGTAAATCACGAGCCCGGCGCTGATTCTTGAAGGCATGGCGACACTCTACAAGCCGCCTTCGGCTCGCCAAGGATTTTTCGGCCAGCCCAACCGGTCATGAACATAAATGCGATGACATTCGCGTCCAGGGCTTTTTGGGCGCAGACGAGAGGCGCGGGCGACGAGCATACCCGGGCCAAAGGCGGCGCAACGAACGTCCGTCGTATTGATGCTCATGACCATCAGGCTCGCACGGGCGCCGGCAATGGGGAATCGGCCGGCCAATCATTCAACGCGCGTTCCATTCTTGAACCGCCCTCCGAGACCCGCAGGCGCTCCATCACTTCTCCCACGAAATGAAGCGAGCCGGTAACAACAACGCAGGGCTCGTTTTGCAGCAAGTGCAGCCCCTCCTCAACCGATCTGGCTGCGGTGACTTTGGCGTTAGGGTGGACGCCGGCAAACCAGCGGGCCGTTTCTGCGGGGTCGGCAGACCGCTCGCTTTGCACCGGCGAAACCACGATCCGCTGGGCCAGAGGTGCCAGTAATTCACAGAAATGCGTCCAGTCCTTGTCGCGCAATAGACCAATCAAGAGGGCCAGCGGGCGCGTTTTAAAGCGGTTCTGAAGCGCTGCTCTCAGCGCGGCCGCGCCCGAGGGGTTGTGCGCTCCATCCAGCAGAACTGTCTGGCCCGGCCTGGGTGTAACCACCTGCAAACGCCCGGGCCAATGGACCGTTTCGAGCCCGGTGCGAATGGCTTCGTCTCCGACCGGGAGAACCGATTGCAACCCCCGCACAGTAGCCAAAGCCACTGCGGCATTGACCTTCTGATGGTGGCCCGCCAGGCCGGGCGAAATCGTATCGAGAGGAGGTTGCTGCGCGTCGGCAGCGGTTACAACGGTGAGCGGCGCCTGCTCCGCCGCGGCCCGTCTGGCGATGACGTCCAGAGCGCCGGGCTGGTCCACCGCTGTCATCGCGGGCACGCCCTGTTTGATAATCCCTGCCTTCTCGAAGGCGATCTGCTCGAGGGTGTTTCCGAGCCATTTTTCATGGTCGAAATGCACGTTCGTAATGACGGAGGCGAGCGGTTTCACGATGTTGGTGGCGTCGAACCGGCCGCCCATGCCCGTTTCCCAGATGACCAGACCGCACTGTTCCGCGGCGAAGTGTTGCAAAGCCATGACGGTCACCGCCTCAAAGAAAGTCGGCTGCGCATCTGCCGGGAATGCCGGCAGCCACTCCTGCAATCTTTCCACCAGCCGGACCACGGCCTGGGGGGTGATGAGCTGGCGATTGACCTGAATGCGTTCACTGAAGGTGACCAGATGCGGCGACGTAAAGAGTCCCACCCGCAATCCGGCCGCGCGGTAGATGCTTTCCAGCATCGCGCAAGTCGAGCCTTTGCCGTTAGTGCCGGCCACGTGAATGAAGCGCAGATGCTTTTGCGGATGGTCTGCCAGCTCGGCCAGCCGTGCAATCTTCTCCAAACCCAGCTTGATGCCGAACAGGCGCAGGTCGTAGAGGAGTTGGATGGCTTCAGGGTATGTCATGGTTCGGGAGCAAAAGCGAACCGAGCTTGCTTGCGGCGGCAGCTTGGCGCCGTGCGGGCCTCGAGATCGCGCACCAGACTAAGCCGTCCGGTGATGGATGTGCGCATGGGAGGCGGCGATGAACCCTTTAAAGAGCGGGTGCGGCTTGTTCGGTTTGCTTTGGAATTCAGGATGGAACTGGCAGGCGATGAAGAAAGGGTGGTCCTTTATTTCAATCATCTCGACCAGCTTGCCGTCGGGTGAGGTGCCGCTGAAGGCGAAACCGTTCTTCTCAAACAGTTCGCGGTAGAAATTATTGTACTCGTAGCGGTGCCGGTGGCGTTCGTTGACGAGAAACGCGCCGTAAAGATGCGCTGCCAGCGTCCCGACCACAATCTGGCAAGGCTGCGAGCCCAGCCGCATGGTGCCGCCTTTTTTGGTTACTTTCTTCTGCTCGTCCAGCAGGGCAATGACCGGGTGGGGCGAGACGGGATCGAACTCGGTGGAGTGGGCGCGCTCCAGCTTCAGGACGTTTCGGGCAAATTCGATGGTGGCGATCTGCATTCCCAGGCAGAGGCCGAGATAGGGCGCCTTTCGCTCGCGGGCGTATTGCGCCGCCAGGATTTTCCCTTCAATGCCGCGTTCCCCGAATCCGCCCGGGACCAGAATTCCGCCAAAGCCCTTCAGCACGCTTTCCGCGCCATGCTTCTCGATTTCTTCCGCCTCGATCTTTTCAATCTCGACTCCGCAATCGTTGGCAATGCCCCCATGGCTGACGGCTTCGTAAACGGATTTGTAGGCGTCGTTGAGCTCGACATATTTGCCCACTACAGCGATGCGGACCCGGTGCTGAGGGGCAATCAGCTTGCGGATGATGTCCTGCCAGTGGGACATGTCGGCCGGGGGCGAATCGAGTCGGAGCAGCTTGC
>CAZCUL010000138.1:0-15023 GCA_964501475.1 uncultured Verrucomicrobiota bacterium
CTTCGATCAACTCCAGCCGCTTGCCTTCTCAATGCGCAAGTCGTGGACTGTTCAGTTGCTTCGCTTGGGATGTTGGCGACGGGAGGCGAAGCGGTTCCGCGCCCACAAAGTCCGCTCGACGCCTGAGGACCGGCCGGGCTATACGAATCGTATGCACATGAAACAACTGATAGCCCTTGTCCTCGCCATCTCCTTCCTGCGCAGTCAGGCTTGCGCTGCGGATTTTGAGTATGACGTCGTGGTTTATGGAGCCACCTCGGCCGGCGTCATTGCCGCCGTGCAGGCAAGGAAAATGGGCAAATCCGCCATCATCGTCGGTCCGGACAAACACCTGGGCGGCCTCTCCAGCGGAGGTCTGGGATTCACCGATACCGGAAACAAGGCCGTCATCGGCGGTCTATCCCGCGAATTCTATCATCGCATCTGGCAGCATTACAATCAGCCCGAAGCCTGGAAGTGGCAGAAGCGCGAGGACTACGGCAACAAGGGCCAGGGCACGCCGGCCATCGATGGAGAGCGGCGCACAATGTGGATATTCGAGCCGCACGCGGCGGAACAGGTCTTCGAGGATTTTGTCCGCGAGCACAAGATTCCCGTCCATCGCGAGGAATGGCTTGACCGCGCCAAAGGCGTGAAAAAATCGGGCGCGCGCATCGCCTCGATCACCATGCTTAGCGGCAAAACCTATCGCGGTAAAATGTTCATCGACGCCGCCTACGAAGGCGACCTGATGGCAGCGGTGGGCGTGGACTTCCACGTGGGCCGGGAGGCGCGAAATGTTTATGATGAGAACTGGAACGGCGTTCAGACCGGCGTGTTGCACCATCGCCATCACTTTGGCGTGTTGAAGGAGAAAATCAGCCCCTATGTCGTGCCGGACGATCCATCGAGCGGCGTGTTGCCGCGCATCGGCACGGAACCTCCGGGCGAGTTCGGCTCCGGGGACAAGAAGCTTCAAGCCTATTGTTTTCGGATGTGCCTGACCGATCATCCGGAAAATCGCCTCCCCTTTCCCAAGCCCGCAGAATACGATCCGGGCCAGTACGAATTGCTGCTGCGCATCTTCAACGCCGGATGGCGCGAGACCTTCCAGAAATTCGATCCCATACCGAATCGCAAGACCGACTCGAACAATCACGGTCCGATGAGCACCGACAACATCGGGTACAATTACGATTATCCTGAGGCATCCTACGAGCGGCGCCGGGAGATTATTCAGGCCCACGAGACTTACCAAAAGGGCTGGCTCTATTTCATTGCCAACGACCCGCGCGTGCCCGGAGAGGTGCAGGATCAAATGCGTCGTTGGGGCCTTGCTAAAGACGAGTTCACCGATAACGGCCATTGGCCGCATCAGATTTACGTGCGCGAAGCCCGGCGCATGATCGGGTTGTATGTCATGACGGAAAACGAGCTTTTGAAGCGGCGCCCCACTCCGAACTCGATCGGCATGGGCTCTTATACCATCGACTCGCACAATGTGCAGCGCTACATCACACCCGAAGGTTACGTGCAGAACGAAGGCGACATTGGCGTGCCCATTAAAGGCCCTTACGAGATTGCCTACGGCTCGATCGTTCCCAGGCGCGGTCAATGTGAGAACCTGCTCGTTCCGGTCTGTGTGTCCAGTTCGCACATTGCCTTTGGTTCCATCCGAATGGAACCGGTCTTCATGATTCTGGGCCAGTCCGCCGCGACGGCCGCGATCCTGGCAATTGAAGGCAACTCGACGGTGCAGGAGGTCTCCTATCCGCAATTACGCCAACGGCTGCTCGATGACGGCCAAATTCTCGAATATCCGGAGGCCAATCCCTGAGAATGGGACGGTCCTGCCGAAGGCGGTTCCCTCAACCTCGATCACGCGTGGTTGGTGCGAATTTACCGTCTGCATTAGAGTGAGCCCATCACGCCGGATTCCTACTACGATGCAAAACCAGGGGCTTGCCCGCGGGAATCTCATATGGCATAAGCACGTCCGTGATGAGCTTGCTGCGTTTCTTCAAGCCGGTTGTTTTCATCGGTCTCTTCCCGGCGGCGTTATGGGTCCAATCCGCTTTTGGCCAGGCAAAAGAGGCTGCCCCATCTGATTTTGTTCCACCCGGGCTGGAAGTCGGCCAGAAGGCCCCGCCCTTCGCCTTGACCGGGCAGGACGGGAAAGAACACACCCTCGGCGAGTTGACCGAAAAGGGCAAAGTGGCCCTGGTCTTTTATCGCTCCGCAGACTGGTGACCGCATTGCAAAAAGCAGTTAGTTGAACTGCAATCGAATCTTAAGGGAATCCGTGAGGCTGGCTTGCAGGTGGCGGGCATCAGCTACGATTCGCCGCAGACCCTCAAGCGATTCGCGGAGAAAAGTGGAATCGAGTTTCTGCTCCTGTCCGATCGTGACAGCAAAACCATCGACGCCTACGGAGTCCGTGACCGTTCGGCGGCCGGGTCGCGTCTGGACGGGATTCCGCATCCGGTCACGATCATTGTGGATGAAAAGGGCGTGATTCGAAAACGGCTCGGTCAGCAAGGCTATCGCGCCCGTCATGGCGTGGCGGAACTGATCCAGGCCGGTAAAGACCTTCGCTGAAATTCATTCCGCTGGCGCGTGGCCGGCGCGCCCGGACGCCCTGGGCTGTTCCCGTTCATCCATCGAAGACGCAACCTCGAGATCCTGTTGCGCAGGCGGCCGACTTTTTCCGCAAAGCAGCGCTGGCAGAAACAACATGACAGCAACGAGCGCAGCCAGAAACGCTCCGGCGGAGAGCAATCCGAAATGAACAGCCGGTGGAAATGAGAAGACCGCGAACATCGAGAAAACCGCGATCAACACCAGGCTCGAGGAAAGAATCGGGCGCGACTTGATGGCCAGAGTTTCCTGAACCGCCATTCCCGCGGACAGACCCTGGGCGCATCGTTGCCTCCAGGAAGTGATGAAATGGACGGAATCATCCACGGCGATCCCGAGCGAGATGGCGGCGACCATGATCGTTATCGAATTCAACGGCACATCGCAGTAACCGGCTATGGCCAGGACGAGAGCGACCGGGATGGCATTACTCGCCAGGGAAATGAACGCCAGCCGCGGCGAACGCCAGAGCCAGGCCAGGACCGCACCAATCACCAGGACCGTCAGCCCGGCGCTGCTGATTTGGCTGCGCAGAATGCGACGGTCCGCCTCGAGGATCGAGTGCAGACCTCTGGCGGCTGAGACTTCGACGTTGGCGGGCTTTCGCTGATTGGCATGACGGACAATGTCCCGGATCAGCGCCAAATAGCGGTCCGACGCCATGTCGCGTGTGCGCACTACGAGGTAAGCCGTCTGAAACGAGGGATCGGACAACGTCGTCAAAAACGGAAAATCCTGCGACCGCAATGCGAGCACAAACAGATTGATCAGGAGCGGATTGTCCGGCAAGCGGAAGGCCTGGGTCGCGCCGCCTTCCCAGATTTGGTTGATCATGGCGACAAGCTGGGCATACGAATAGGCGCCCGAGACGTTTGGCCGCGATTCCGCGTAACCGTGGATTTCAGCCATGTATTTCAGGAAGGGCAGGCTGTTGATGCCGTTGGTGCGGCCGGAATCGATTTCAATCTGGACGGCGTTAACACCCCCATAGACTTCGTCCCATTCTTCGATTGCCTGGCGGGTTGCGCTTTCCGGGTTCAGAAACTCCACAGCGCGAATGTCCGTTCGCACCTGGGCAATTCCGACTGCCGAAACCGCCAGAACAAGAACGGCCCCTGCGAAGATCTTCTTGCGCTGGGCGATCACGAAGCCGGTCCATCGCGGGCTCCACGGCCGCCTCGATGAATCGACCCGGCCGGCGCCCATCTTCCAGGCGCGCCCCGGCGCAATCGGCGGCAAGCGGTCCGCCACCAACTTCAACAGCGCCAATCCGGGACCAAATGTGATAACGAAGACCGTGCCGATCCCAATCGATCCCAAAAGACCGAACTCGCGCACCGGCCGCACTTCGCTGACCGTCAGGGACAACAAACCGACCGCGGTCGTGATGGCCGCGAAGGCACACGGCTTGAAAACCTCGTCCAACATCACTTCGATGGCCTCAGCGCCCGCCAGCCCGGAGGATCGGGCGCGCTGGAAGGCGGTGTAAACGTGGGTGAGCAACGTCAACTGAATCCCGGTCAGCAGGGGGAAAAGCATTGCGGAGAAGACGGTGATCGGGAACCCGATTCCCTGCAGCAGTCCGGGCATGATCAACAACGCGGCCGCCTGATTGAGCAGGACCAGCCCGACGAATCGCCAGGACCGAAACGTCAGCCACAGAATTACCAAAGGCAGAGCGATGGCCGCCGGCACAAACTTCAGCAGGTCCGATCGCAAGGCCGATCGGATTTCTGTTTCGATGAGAGGCAAAGCGAGGACCTGAAATTTGAAGCCCTGTTTTTGAAACGGATCGAGTGTTTGTTGAATCTCCCGCTGCAATTCGCTTTGTTGTTCCGGGGTCTTGAAATCGCGGTCGTAGGTTACCATGATGATGGTGTGGCGGCCGTCGGCGGAAACCATCAGATTTCGGACCAGTGGATGGTTGAGGGAAAAGCGTTTCAGCTCCTCCAATTGGGCGGGGCTTAACGGTCCAGAGGGCACCAGGGGCACCATGTCGAAACTGAAGCCATCACGAACCGGCTTGAAGGAATGGGTGAGGCTCTTCACTTCTTCAACGCCGGGCTGCCGGGCGAAAGCCTCGCTCAACTGCCGCACCGCCTCGAGGCCGGTTTGTGAGAAGAGCTGCGGCGCTTCCAGGCTGATCACGGCCACTTCCACATCCGCCAGCACCTGCCGGACTTTGCCATAGCTGGCAAAATTGCGCTGGTCGCCCTCGAGCAAAACCTCCATCTCGGAACGCGTCTGGAACCGGGTCACTTGCCAGAACAACGGCATGCAGACGAGTCCGAACGCAATCAGACTGATGCGGGGGAAACGAAGGAAGGGGTTCCAATTGACCGCGCGCACGCCCCCCTTTTAACAAGAGGACCGCATTTGGCAACTGAACCCGATGAACCCGAGCATGGCCCAAACAAGGGAGTAATCACGCGGACTGCAGGACTCGAAGCAAGGAGTCCCGCTCTATGTGGAATAAATGGGAATAAATGACTCGCCAATGGCGGCTGCACTTCTATGGTTTAGCTTCGAAGAATGCTTTATTTCGACCACAACGCCACCACGCCCTTGCTTCCCGAAGCGCGGGCGGCCTGGCTGGAGGCCGTCGAGAAATTTCCCGGCAATCCTTCGAGTCCCCATCGAATCGGAGGGCGCGCGGAAGCCGCGTTGCATCGAGCCAGGGAAACGCTGGCGGCAATGCTCGGCTGTAGTCCCATGGAGATCGTCTGGACCTCGGGCGCTACGGAATCGAACAACGCGGTGCTGCACCACTTCGCGGGCACGGCTTCGGCGGGCGAATCGGTTTGGATTTCCGCGACCGAACATCCCTGCGTGATCGAGGCGGCGCGACGCTACTTCCCCAAACATCATCGCCTCATTCCTGTCGGTCGCGCGGGAACAATTGACCTGGAGTGGCTGGAAACGGAGCTTGATCGCGAGCCGCCCGCGCTGGTTGGCGTGATGGCGGCCAACAACGAGACCGGAGTGCTTCAACCCTGGAGAGGCGCCTTGCAACTCTGCCGCGAGCATGAAGTGCCGTTCTTTTGCGATGCCGCGCAATGGCTCGGCAAAATGCCGGCGGCGGGACTGGGCGAATGCGATTTCCTGAGCGCTTGCGCCCATAAGTTCGGCGGTCCGAAAGGCGTCGGTTTTTTCAAATGCCGCGCTCAAACCGGGTTTAGACCTTTGCTGGTGGGCGGTCCGCAGGAGTTCAAACGGCGCGCCGGAACGGAAAACGTAGCCGGGGTCCTTTCCATGCTGGCGGCTTTGGAGGCGCGGCAGCGTCGGATCGAGCGCGGGGAAGAGCGGGAGCGACTCGATTGGAGGAAAGAGTTCGAGGAGTCGCTTTTAAAAGCGTTGCCAGGAGCAGAGATCGGCAGCCGGACAGAGGCGCGGCTCTGGAACACGGTTTGCGCTCTCATGCCGGAAACAAACAGCCGGCAGCGCTGGGTGGTGAAACTCGACAAGGCGGGTTTTGCCGTCTCGACCGGCTCCGCCTGCGCGAGCGGCAAGGAAGCGCCGTCGCACGTCCTGGCCGCGATGGGTTACACCGCCGCGGAGGCCGGCAGAGTCCTGCGGTTCAGCAGCGGATGGGAAACCTCAAGAGCGGATTGGCAATCCTTGATCAAGGGAATCATTCCGGTGCACCAAGAAATCAACGCCCGGGGATCGAACAGGATTGCGGCAGGACGGAGCCGCGGGACGATTCAGAGAAAATGAAAATCAGCGAAGTCATCGAACGCGCGCGAATCATTCACGAATAGCTTCTTCCTGGAGGAGTAAGAGTCGCTTTCACCCGGCCAGCGGCTCCTTGCGAATATGCACCCAGGTGTGCACGTGCGGTTCGCCGCGGAAATACCAGAGCATAGCGGGGCCTTCGATCTGCCAGACATCCCAGACGCCGTCTTCACCAACATCCTGATTCTTATAGAACGCCATGTGCAAATGCTCGAAACCGCCCGCCTCGACCAGCTTGATAGCCTCGTCGGCATCTTCCTTGCGGAAAGGGGCGAGCACGTCGGCCATGACTTTGCGCACGTGGTCCTTTTGGTCCGGCGTCAATTCGCTGACCGGGATACCCGGCAAACCTTCCTTCTTGCCGGTCAGCCGGACAGTCTCGGTGCCGCGCTCCTCGCGAGCGGTCCCGAGCAAAGCCAGCTTGCGCTGTTTTCCGTCCAGCATTTGAAAGACTTCGTTGGCGCGCTGGGCCTGATACCAATAGGCGTTCCCGGGATGGTCCGGCTTCTCATAAAAACCTTTGGCCGCGTGTCCGTAAAAAATGGGGCCGCCAAAGGCCGCGCCTTCCACCGAATCGCCGTCGCAACGCCGCGTACAATGACGGCCGGTCAGGACAAACTCGAATTGGCCGGTGCCGGGCTCGCCGAAAAGCGCGATGGAGCTCGATCCGAAACCGGCTTTGCCGCTGTCATGCTCAACCTGTTTCATGACCGTCTCGGCATATTCCGGACTGTGCAGCTTCATGAAGATTTCACGAATCATCGCCTGTTGATCCGCGCTAAAAAACTGGCCGACCTGCTTGTCGGTGATGTGCCAGTTATTGTCCACCTTCAGGCGCAGCGGATGGTCGAATTGGAAACAGACCGCCTTCCTTTGCTCTTCGCTCATGCTTTTGTAGAGCGTGCTGACGAGTGTCTCGGAAGCGCTCTTGCGCGTAGGCGCAGCTTCGAGGCGCGCCGCGAGCGGCAGCGATGCCGCCGTAGCCACAGCCAGCCCGCCGGCTTTGAGGAAACGGCGCCGGTTCATCGGTTCGCAGCAAATGCAGGATTCGGAAAAGGTTCTCGAGTTCATAGTGGGTTTCTACCATCGCGGCGAAAAGTTTGCCAACCATTTAAGACTCGAAGAATCTCGAAGGGTCTCGAAGGGTGCAGGCTCTTCGAAACCCGGCAATTTCCAGGAGACGGCGTGAGGAGTCTCTGGTTTTCTCTTGGAGCCGGCCTGAAGGTGCGAAATGGGATTGTTGACCTGGAGACTCGTTACCTGGCTTTGTGCGGGTGACGGATGGAACGAATATTGGAAAAAGATCATGGCTATTAAAATTGATTTCTCGATCACGCCCAAAAGGCTGGCACCCAAACTGAGGAAGCTCTTCGAGCTGTCCGGTTCCAGAATACTCAGCCTGGAAAGCACCTGGGACCCGCGGGAGGGCGGGCCGGTCTTTACGGTGAAAGGCAGATACACGCGCCGTGGTTGGACCGAATGGACCCAGGGTTTTCAGTTCGGCTCGGCCTTGCTCCAGTTTGATGCCACCGGTGAAAGGCGCTTTCTGGAGATCGGGCGGAGCAAGACAATTGCGCTCATGGCGCCGCACGTCTCGCACATGGGCGTGCACGACCACGGTTTCAACAACATCTCCACCTACGGAAACCTGCTGCGACTGATGCGCGAGCGGAAAGTTCCGGCCAACGAGCGGGAGCGGGACTTTTATGAATTGGCGCTCAAGGTTTCGGGCGCCGTTCAGGCGGCCCGATGGACGCGCATCGCCGGCGGCAAAGGATACATCTATTCGTTCAATGGGCCGCATTCGCTCTTCATCGACACGGTGCGCTCGTTGCGCTCGCTGGCGGTGGCCGATCAGCTTGGCCACGTGCTGATGGGAGAACGCGAAGAGCGCATTTCCCTGCTGCAGCGATTGATTGAACATTCGGAAACCACCGCGCGCTTTGCCATCTATTACGGCCAGGGGCGGGACGCCTACGATGTCCGCGGGCGGACTGCCCATGAAAGCATTTTCAATCTGAATGACGGCAACTATCGCTGTCCGAATTCGCAACAGGGTTACTCGCCTTTCAGCACCTGGACGCGCGGGCTGGCCTGGGCCTTGTGCGGTTACGCCGAACTACTGGAATTTCTGCAAACGCTTCCCGAGGCCGGCCTCAAGCCGCACGGCGGGCGGAAGACGATCGAGGCCCGGATGCGCAAGGCCGCTCTGGCGACCGCTGACTTCTATATTGAGTGCTCTTGCGCGGATGGAGTGCCCGTCTGGGACACGGGCGCGCCGAATTTGCATCGGCTGGGCGATTATCTCGCCGGCCCGTCCGATCCTTACAATGCGTGGGAACCGGTGGACAGTTCGGCGGCTGTCATTGCCGCGCAGGGATTGGTTCGTTTGGGGAACTACCTTTTGCAGAAGCGTGATCAGAAAGGGAGGCGTTACCGGCAAGCCGGCTTGACCGTTGCGGGCACAGTGCTGGACGAGCCGTATCTGTCCACCAGCTCGAAGCACCAGGGGTTGGTCCTTCATTCGATTTATCACCGTCCAAACGGCTGGGATCACGTGGGGCCGGGCCAAAAAATACCGAATGGCGAGAGCTCAATGTGGGGAGATTACCACGCGCGCGAGCTGGCGCTGATGCTTCTGCGCGAAGCGCAGGGTGAGAAGTATCTGACATTCTTCGGCTGCCTTTGATTTAGCGGCTCTCCAGGCAAACTCATAGCCAGACGACGTGAGGGACCTGCTCCTTTGGAGGTTGGGCCGAGAGTAATACGAGTGCGCTAAACGCGAGTGGGCTGAATAAGTTGGGGCTTGTTCTTTCGTCTCCTGCGAAGATCAGGGGCGGAAGATGAATTCCTTCGAGTTGAGCAGGGCCCAGGTGATGTCTTCCAGTGCAGGCCGTGTGCTCCCGGCTTGCGCCAGGTGAGCGGCAGCCTTGGCCAGTTCAGCTTCGGTGGGCGGGCGGCTCAGAGCAGACCAGTAAAGCCCTTCCACCATTTCGCGAGGCGATTCATTTCCGGCGGCCAGTTTGTCCAGGCGGCTGTCCGAAGCCGTGAGCAAATCATGGATGGCGGGGCCGCTGATCATTTGAAATGCTTGAGCCATGCTCGTCTCACCCGAACGTTCGCATTCGCAGGTCAGCAATCGCGGCGGTTTGCCAAACAATTCCAAAAACTTGTCGCCGGCGCCGGGCTTTTTGTCCCGGGGCCGCTGGGCGCGCACGCCGGCGATCTGCGCAGCCCGGGTCCCTTCCGGGTAACCATTGAACTGCAGCGGCGCGCCCGTCACCTGGCTTTGCGCATCGAGCAGTTGTTCGGCAGTCAGCCGGCGAACCAGCGCCCGGGAGAAATTCAGGTCATCATCCGCATTCGTTTCGTTCGGTTCCGGGGAAAGCTGGTAAGTTCGCGATGTCATAATCACCCGGATGAGGTGCCGCAGATCGAAGTAATGTCCAATCAAGTCCTCGGTCAAGGCCTCGAGCAAACCGGCGTTGCTGGCCGGGTTGGTCTCGCGAAAATCATCGATGGGATCGACAATTCCCTTGCCCATGAGCTGATACCAGATGCGGTTGACCTGCGCGCGGGCGAACCGGTCGTTATCACTGGTGATCCAGGCGGCCAACTGCCCGAGATGATCCGAGTTCTGGTTTTCGTTGGCGGCGACTGTGCCGGATTCCCCCAGAAAGCGCGGCTGAGCGGGCTGGTCGGTGCGCGGGTTGCGCAACTGGCCTTTGCGGGAGACCCACACGACCTGTTCCCCGATGAATTCGTGCTGGTCGTTGTTATCGCGCCGGCGGTTTTCCAGGACCTTGTATTGCACGCGGGAGAAGAGCGCGGCCCAATCGTAATAATCCTGCTGTGTCCAGCGATCAAAGGGATGATTGTGGCATTTGGCGCAGTTCAGGCGCGCGCCCAGAAACAACTGCGCGGTGGCCTCGGCGCGAGAGACGGCGTCGCGATTGGCGCGATAATAATTCGCGGCGGGATTGTCATAGCTGCTGCCGCGGCCGGCGATCAGTTCGCGCGCGAATTGGTCGAGCGGCTTGTGCTCGGCGATGCTCTGCCGGATCCAGCGATGAAAGGCCTGGACGCCTTTGAAGTCCAAAACCTTTTCCTCGTTCCGCAACAGGTCGGACCATTTCAACGCCCAAAAGTCGGCAAACTCGGGACGTTCCAGCAAGGCATCGATCAATCGCGCGCGCTTGTCCGGCCCGCGGTCCTCCACAAACCGGCGCGCCTCCCCGGCGGTCGGCAGCAGACCGAGCAGATCGAGATGCGCGCGGCGGACGAACTCGGTGTCGCCGCACAGCGCAGACGGCGTCATTCGCAGCTTCCGCAGTTTGGCGAAGACGTGCCTGTCCACGTAATTGCTTTCGGGCACTTCTTCCCACTTCCAATCCGGACGGGCGGGCACAAAGGCGAGGCGCACCGGCTTCTGCTCCTGGAGATAACGAACGAGGATGGTAGTCTCGCCAAAACGTTCTCCTTCGACCAATCCCTCGGGGCTGACGGCCACCAGGGGAACCGAAGGTTCATAAACGGCCATGCGCGTGACGTCGCGTTCGGAGCCGTCCGAGAAAATGGCGCGAGCGTTCAATTGAACTGTATTGGTCGGGGCCAGGAGAATCGCCTCCTGGGGCGCTACTTCCAGGCGGACAAGTTTGGGCGCTTCCGCCAAATCATCGGTCGCGCCTGCAACAATCCAACGGCGTAGAAGTTTGTACTGCGCTGAATCCGGGCGAAAGCGCAGACCACCCTCGTGCGAAAGCCGGGTGGTGGATTTAAGAAGAATCAAGCTCTTGTCGGGGTCGAAGGGATTGGTGCGGCGGGCAAACATGTCGCGAGTGAGAGCCTGGTAATCCCAATTGGGGTCTTCCCCGCGCAGGGAGAGTTTGAAGCCCCCCTTGCCATTCTGGTTGCCATGGCAGGCCCCCGCATTGCAACCGGCCTTCGAGAGGACTGCCATCACGTCGTTGCGAAACGACACCTCCGCCGAACTCGCGGCCAGAGCAAAACCTGCGAGCGCACCACCCCCGCAGCAGGCCCATCTGCCGAGCCGGCTCTTCCCCAGTTTGAAAGACATTGCGAGATTCAACGGTATTATCTGAACCTGTTTCGGTGGAATATTCAAGGCCGCTTCCGTCGCCGCCGTGCTTCCGCACGGGGCGGGCTCAGCGAAGAGCATCGCCCTACCGTTGAGGTTTCGAGGCCGAAAGGCCGGTAGGGCGAGTCCGTCCCCGGCGAGCCGCGGCCGCCGTGCCTTCGCACGGGGCGGCTCAGCGAGGACGCATCGGCCTACCGTGGAGGTTTCAAGGCCGAAAGGCCGGTCGGGCGAGTCCGTCCCGGCGAGCCGCGACCGCTGTGCCTTCGCACGGCGTGGCTCAGCGAGGACGCATCGCCCTACCGTGGAGATTGCCACCAGAAGTCTCTACCCTCGCCCGCGAGGAGCGAGCCTCTGCGATCAGGAGTTGAACCCACCGGGTAATTGCGCTAGAGGTCTGCATGCGTTTAGGCAATCGCGACAAAGCTTCCGCGGCGTTTTGCCATAGCCGGGTTCCACTTCCGCTTTCCTTCTTGCTGATCCCTGTTGTCTCTCTTTTCTCCCTGGCTGCCCTCCCTGCGGCCGGTGTCAAGGAAGCGCGTCAGGAGTTCATCAGCGGCAATTACTCGAACGCGATCGCCCAGTCAAAAAAAGCCGTCGAAGAGAACGAATACGGCGAAGACTGGCCGCTTTTGCTCGCGGAATCGCTCATGGCGGTGGGGCGTTATCCGGAAGCCAGGGCGGTGATCGAAGCCGGTTTGGAACGCTATCCCCGAAGCGTCCGGCTTCGCGTGTCGGGCCGCGACGTTTTTCTTCACAATGATGCTTGGGCACGCGCGCGCGAGATGCTCGAGGAGATCAACCAGCTTGCCAGCACACGGATGTGGGCCTACCAGGACCCGCAGAATCTGGTGGCGCTGGGCCGGGCGGCACTCTGGATGGGGGTTGATCCGAGGGGGGTGCTCGACCATTTCTTCGACCGGGTCAAAAAGGCATATCCGGAACAGCGCGAGGCTTACCTGGCCAGTGGCGATCTGGCCCTCGACAAAAACGATTTCGATCTGGCCGCCAAGGTTTTTCAGGAGGGATTGAAGCGGTTCCCGGACGACGCGGAATTTCACTACGGACTGGCGCGGGCGTTTGCGCCGAGCGACCGCAGGCAGATGCTCGCTTTCATTGATGGGGCTCTGCGCAGCAATACCAATTACACGCCTGCGTATGTGCTGCTGGCGGACCATCTGGTGGACGGGGAGGAATATAAAGCGGCGCGCGAAGTTTTGGACAAGGCGCATAGCGTGAATCCGTGGCTGCCGGAGGCCTGGGCGTATCGCGCGGTCATTGCCCATCTCGAACGCGAAATGGAGGCCGAGCGGGAAAGCCGCGAGAAGGCCTTGAAGTTTTGGAGCACCAACCCGGAAGTGGATTACATCATCGGCCGCAAACTTTCGCAGAAATATCGTTTTGCGGAGGGCGCGGAACATCAACGCCAGGCATTGAGATTCGATCCCGCCTATCTCCCGGCCAAAATCCAGCTTGCGCAGGACCTCCTTCGGCTGGGCCAGGAGGAAGAGGGCTGGCGGCTGGCGGAGGAGGTTTATGAGGACGACGCCTACGATGTGATGGCGTACAACCTCGTGACTCTCGAGGAACAGATCGAAAAGTTCCAGACGCTGACCAACGAGCATTTTGTGCTGCGGATGAGCGAGCGCGAATCGGCGGTGTATGGCGAACGGGCCCTTGATCTTTTGGAGCGCGCCCGGCAGGTCCTCTGCGCCAAGTACGAGATGGAGATCGAAACGCCAGTGATCGTCGAGATTTTCCCGGAGCAAAAGGATTTTGGGGTGCGGACTTTTGGCATGCCGGACAACCCCGGCTTTCTGGGCGTCTGTTTCGGGTCGGTCATAACCGCAAACAGTCCGGCGTCGCAGGGCGGCAATCCCTCGAATTGGGAGGCAGTCCTCTGGCATGAGTTTTGTCATGTGATCACGTTGCAGCTTACGCGCAACAAGATGCCGCGCTGGCTGAGCGAAGGCATTTCCGTGTACGAAGAGCGGCAGGCCAACCTCGTTTGGGGCCAGCACATGACGCCGCAATACCGGGAGATGGTTTTGGGGGAGGACCTGACGCCGGTGGGCAATCTGAGCGCGGCCTTTCTCGCGCCCAAGAGTAATCTGCATCTCCAGTTCGCTTATTATGAGTCTTCGCTGGTGGTCGAGTTTCTGGTGGAACGTTTCGGCCTGGATAAATTGCGGCTCATTCTCCGGGACCTCCGGAACGGAGTGGAGATCAACCAGGCCATTGCTGCGCATACTGCGCCGCTGGAGGAGATCGAAGAGGAATTTGCCGAATATGCGCGCGCCCGCGCCAAACAGCTCGCTCCGGAATTGGATTTCGAGAAGCCCGAGCGGAGAACCCCGAATATTGCGGAATGGTTTTCTGCGCAACCGAAGAATTATTACGCGCTGCTCGCGCAGGCCCAGACTTTGTTGAGCGAGGAGAAATACGAAGAAGCCAAGGAGCCGCTCCAAACCTTGATCGAATACTTCCCGAACCAGTTCGGCCCGGAAAGCGCCTATAACCTTCTGGCCTTCGCGCACCGGAAGCTCGATGAAACCGGCCTTGAAAAGAAGGCGCTGGAAGAGGTCGCCTCGCGCGATGCCGATGCGATCAGCGCCTTTTTGCGCCTGATGGAACTGGATGCCGCCTTGGAGCAATGGCCGGCGGTTTGGACGAATGCGCAGCGTTTCGTGGCCGTTAATCCGTTGGTGCCTCAACCCTATCGTTATCTCGGCCGGGCCGGCGAGGAATTGGGGGAAAGCAGGGAGGCGGCGCGGGCCTATCGTGTTCTGCTGCTCCTCGACCCGCCCGATCCGGCGGACGCCCATTTCCGGCTGGCGCGTCTGCTGCGGGATGAGAATGATCCGGAGGCCAAAAGGCATGTTTTGCAGGCGCTGGAAGAGGCGCCGCGTTTTCGCGATGCCCATCGCTTGCTTCTGGAAATGAATCGTGGCAAAAACGAGCCGGCTCCGCCTGAACCGGAACAGCCGGAGCGGCCGCCAGCGGTGGAAAAGCCATGAAACCATTTCGAGTCATTGCCAGTTCGGTCCTCGCGCTCGCGCTTTTGGCCGGGGGCATCTGTTTTGCCCAGCGCGGTTACTACCGGCAAAGGGATGAACGGGGCGGAGTGCCGCGGTGGGAGAACGATCCGGAATTCGCCCGGGATGTGTTTACTTTCGTGCGCATCGTCTATCCCTCCAGGCGCGATTGGAACAATGATTGGAATTATGGCAAATGGAGAATCGATTATCCCGATGCGGAACTGAATTTCTCCTTTCGTCTGCAGCAACTGACCTCGCTTAAGGCAGACCCGGACGGCAAGCTGGCCAGGCTTACCGATCCTGAATTATTTGACTACCCCTTCATTTACATCGTCGAGCCCGGGGACATGGACCTGGGCGAGGACGAAGTGAATGCTTTGCGGCGTTACCTCCTCAACGGCGGGTTTCTGATGGTGGACGATTTCTGGGGAGAACGCGAATGGGAGAATTTTTACCGGGATATCAAGCGGGTCTTTCCGGATCGCGAACAGTTCGAACTGCCGCTGGACCATCCGATCTTTAGCTCTGTTTTCCCGCTG
>CAZCUL010000139.1:0-13272 GCA_964501475.1 uncultured Verrucomicrobiota bacterium
TGGCGAGGCGGCGTTGCAGGACGGTGCGGATGAGCGCCACGCTCTGTTTCTTCCTGCCGCTGGCTTGGGGCAGGAATTCGTTGATGTAAGCCGTGACGGCTTTGTAGAGGTCGTATTCGTCGCGGTTCAGCCGGAACGCGACAGTGTGGGCATGGCGGTCGGGAAACAGGCGGCGGCCCTCCATGTCTCTCAGGTCTTCCTTCAACCGGCGCAACGCCCACGGGCAATCCGGCCCCAAGCGGAGAATGTCACGGCGGATTTCGCCGGCCTTGGCTCCAATCCGGTGCGGTTCTGGAAACAGGTCGGGGTCGAGCAGTCGGATGAAGTGAGCGAAACGGTCGTCGTCGCCGTGATGCGGCGTGGCCGTGAGCAGAAGGACATGGCCGGCGGGTTGCGCGGTGAGATGTTCGGCGAGTTGGTAACGCTTGGTCTTGGCGACTTCATCACCGCGCCCGGATGAGCTTTTGGTGTAGGCGCTGCATTTGTGCGCCTCGTCGATGATGACCAAATCCCACCGCTGTTGCCAGACGCGCTCGCGCACGTCGTCTTGTTTGGCGTAGTCAATCGAGGCGATGACCTGGTTGGAACGCTGCCAGGGATTTGTGAGTTGCTGCTGGTCCACCGCTGAAAAAATCATGTCGAACGATTCGCCAAACCACCGAAGCATTTCGTCCTGCCACTGAATCGTCAGCGGCGAGGGGCAGAGAATGAGGACGCGCTCAATCGCTTCGCGGAGCTTCATCTCTTTGACGAGCAAACCGGCCATGATGGTCTTGCCCGCGCCGGGGTCGTCGGCGAGCAGGAAGCGCAGCCGGGGTTGCGGCAGCATCTTGATATAGACGGCTTCAATCTGGTGCGGGAGCGTGCGGATGCCGGACATGCTGACGGCAAAATGGCGGTCGTGCGTGTAGGCGAGCCGGATGCGAGCGGACTCGACAAGCAAGCGAAGCTGGTCGGCGTTGGCGAGTGGTGTCTTCGCCTCGGCGGCAGGCGTGGCGCCGGCGAGCGCGGCGGCTTCCTCGGCGGAAAGAACGGCTTCGTCGAGTGTGCCGTCAGGCAGCCGAACGCGGCACTCGAAGCCCCGACCAAGCGGGCGTGCGGCTTCCAAAACCACCGGGACATTGAAATGTCCTGGCAGAGAAACCTGCTGCCCGACTGGAAGGTTGGACGTCACGTCCGCCATGTTGTGCTTCGCTGATGGTGCCTGACAACGCGCAAACGTGCATCAAAAAATGGCGAGCCTGCGTGGCCATGCTTCACACGCTCACGAAAAGCTTATAATCAGCCGAAATCTCCTGACAATTCCTGACAAATGAATTGCATTTTGGTGCATGACAGTGCGCGGACGGAAAACCAGCGACATGCAAAATAGTCAATGTTTACGGCCCTGAAACGCACCTACGCGAAACGACGCGAAACCGCTTTCCGGGTTCAAGTCCTGTCGCGGGCACCATCGTTTGATCGTTGAGGAGACGACTCCCGTTCACGACCATCCCGCCGCCGTCGTCACCACGAAACCGATACGGGATTCTGCCGGCCAAAGCGATCGCGATAAAAAAGAGCTCTGTGGGCGGCTCCGTATTCATGCAGCAGACGGGTGATCTTCACGTCGTAACAGCAATACTCGGCGATGTCCATCAGGCGGTTCTCGCGAAACCAGCGGATGGCCTGCATGCCTTCCGAGGTTTTCTCGATCCCAAGCGTGGCCTGAGCAAGATCATCGAGCGAAAGGCGATGCTGCAGCGTATTCTGCAGTTCCAACATCAGGTCCAGCGCCGGAATCTGACGCAAATCCAGCACGGTGTAATAGTGCAGCACTTCGAAGTCGAAGCGGACATGATTGAAACCGATGACCACATCGGCGCGCTGCAGTTCCTTGATCAGATCGTCCACCTGCGTTTCGCCGTAAATCCGGTAGTCGCCCCGGATCGTGCTGTAAGTCACTCCCACGCTCATGCGCATGTCGCAGATTTTGTCCCAGCCGCCGACTTCATCCGCGGACCTCTGCGTTTCCAAATCGAAATAAACAAGGTTTCTCATCCGGTGCCGGAAATGTTTTGCAGATGAAAGCGCGTTGAAAACGGCGGGTCAATACCGGACGTGGGCGCGGGATAGAAGAGGCGCGGGTGGCGGCCACATCCTCCAACGCGCCCGCGCTTTCCCGCAGCAACAGCCCTTGACGCCGCCCACTGGAAACAACACCCCTCCGCGCAAGCGAAGACGCTCCCCCCTTGTCACGCCCGCCGCAGGTCACGCTTCAGCGCTGGCTGGGCGGACTGGCAGATAAACCGTGAAGATGCTGCCCTGATCGATTTTGCTGTGCACGTGCAACCCGCCTCGCGCTTCTTTCAACAATCGGTGGACAATGCACAAACCCAATCCCGTTCCGTGCTGCCGGTGCTGAGTGGTGAAATAAGGTTCGAATATTTTAGGCAGCACTTCGGGTTTGATTCCCGGGCCGCCGTCCTGCACCGACAAAGCCAGCAATGGCGAGGCGTTCCGAAAATCTTCCCGGTTCAAAAACCGATCCTCGTCGCCGTCGCCGAATTGAGACAGGTCGAGGGGATGATTCAAGACCTGCCCAAAAATCTCGACGCGATGCGGCTGATGCGTGGACTGGAGAGCGTTGAGTGTCAGGTTGAGCAGAATCTGGATCAGGTCGGTGCCGTTAATGGCTATGGCGGCATCTTCCCGCAGCGGCTGAATGATCAACTGATGGTTCTTGCCGCTGGGATGGACGCGCAGCAGTTCTCCCAGGTCGCCCAGGATCTGATTTACCCATACGCGCGTGGGATCGCCGGAGTTCTGCCGGAGGAAGCTCAAATAGCGGCGCGAGATTTCAATGCAGTTGGTCACCTGGCGGGTGATCCGCTTGAGACGGTCTTTGACCACTTCCAGGTCTTCGCCCTCGACGGTCTGTTCGTTCCCGATCCGTTGGTTGATGATCTGGATCAAGCCGGAAATGATGGTGAGCGGGCCATTGATGTCATGAATGATGCTGGCGTAAATCTCGCCGCGCGTTTTCACAATGACCTGTTCGAGCTTTTGCTGGTCCAGTTCGGTCTGGAGCTGCTTGAGCTTCTCCGCGTTCGTTCGAAGTTCATGGCTCAGGGAGCGGCGGTCCATGGCTGTGGCCACCGCCGCGCGCATGGTCGAAATGTCAAAGGGCTTGTTGAGGTAGTCGCAAGCTTGCAGCCGCAGCGCCTGTCGGATCGTATCATTCGTCTCGAAGGCGGTCATCATGACGACCTCGATGCTGGGATCGACGAATTTCAGGCGCTCCAGCACTTCCAATCCGGACATTCCGGCCATGCGAATATCCAGGACCGCGACGTCCACGTGATTCCTTTGAGCCAGATCGATGGCTGTGGGACCGTCGCCGGCCAGGAGCAGATTAAAGTCGTCTTTGAAGATGACTCGCAGCGACTGCCGCGGCCCTTCCTCATCATCCACCACCAGCAAAGTGGGTTTTCGGAGGGATGATTCGGCGGGCTCAGCGGAGCCTGGAGTATCGTTGAAGGATAAAGGTGAAAGCATGGACAATTGGGCTAGAGGTGGAGCTTGCATCAACCTGCCCCGGGGAAGGCCAATGCAATATTTGGCAATCGGCCAAAGACAAGGCCGGCTGCATTGAAAAAAATTCCATTTTTAGAGTTTGCGGATCGCAGGCGGAGCACCTGCCGATCCCCTTCGAAACTCAGGACCTCAATCGTGACCGAAACAACACCTCGCTAGAACAGAAGGAAAATCCAGATTCGTCAATAACGTTCCTAAGCTTTCCAAAATCACTTTCCATAGTTCGCACGAAAATTGCGCCAGCCAGCGCATGACGCGCTGATGCGAAATCGTACAGGAACCGCGATGGCTCACAAGAAGAATTCCCAAAAACCTTTCTCAAAGTTTTCTGAACAATCTGCCCGGCATTAATTGCCGATCAGATTGGCAGACCCACGCAATCTACTTCAGCTCTCCCAGCAAATCGTGGAAAGCCTCGACCTCCAACTTTGGACGCGCATTGGGACCATGAACCGAAAGAACATGTTCTGCAGTGGGCCGGCAGAGTTGCAGAGGAATACCACACGCCAAGACGCTTCGCGTTTTACCGGGGCCATGGGAAAATCCGCCAGGTCTTGGACTGCCCGCCCTCCATAGTATTACGGCGGACGGGCGCCAGTCCTCTGCGCTTTGGCCGCGCGCACAAAGGGACGACGACCGAATCATCAGCTTCAGCACGCTCTGGGAAGAAAGCGGTAGAGGACCGGCAGAGCACAGCGGCGACGGCGATTTGGCTCCGGCTTCTGCAACGACCGACAAAGCTAAAGCGGTGTCGCTCCCGCTGTGGCGGGATTGCCACCGCAGTCCAAATTGAGCCCCCCTCGCAGCACGGTTCCTGGAAGAGTTTCGCGGACCATGCAAACATGCCACGGAGGAGCTTAAATCAGTCAGATGAAATGCCCATGAGGAGGGAGCCACCAGGAACCACAGGAACCATCGCACGCTTGCACCGACCCGGCGTCTCGTTACACTGCGCCGCATGTCCTGGAAGATTCTGATCACGGCCCGCACGCTCAATGAAGTCGGCGCTTCCGCATTGGACCTGTTGCGCCGAGCGGGCTGTGAAATTGTTTATCCGCCCAAGCCCGGGCCGCTGCCTGCGGAGGAATTGATCGCTCAGCTTTCAGACATCGACGCGGTTTTGGCCAGCATGGACCATTTCGCCACGGCGGTCCTTGGCGCCCCCACAGCGGCAAAGCTCAAAATCATCTCGCGCTGGGGAGTCGGGTATGACGCCATCGATGTGGCAAGATCAACGAAACTAGGAATCGTGGTCGCCTATACTCCGGGCCTGCTGGACAATGCGGTGGCCGACTACGCTTTCGCCCTGCTGCTGGGCGTGGCTCGCCGCGTTCATGAGGGGCATGTTTCGATGCGCGAAGGCCAGTGGCATTCAGCCTGGGGCCACGATGTTTTCGGAAAGACACTGGGGATCATTGGTTGCGGACGCATCGGCCAGGCCATCGCCAGACGCGCCGGCGGCTTCGGCATGAAGCTGCTCGGACATGATGTCGCCCCCAGCGCCGAGGCCAGAGAGCTTGGCATCCAATTCGTGTCGTTGGACGAGTTGCTGGCCCAAAGCGATTTCGTGACATTGCATGCTGCGTTAACCCTCCAGAACCGGGGCATGCTGGGCGAAGCGCAGTTGCGCAAGATGAAGCCGGGCGCGTATCTCATCAACACGGCACGGGGCGCTTTGGTGGATGAAAATGCGCTGGTTCGCTCCTTGGAGGAGAAATGGATCGCGGGCGCCGGGTTGGATGCTTTCGCCCTCGAGCCTTTGCCGGAAAGCCACCCTTTACGGACAGCGCCAAATGTTTTACTCACGCCTCACCAGGCTTCTTTTGGTCGTGAAACCGGCGAACGCGTCAGTATCGCCGCCGCCGAGGCAATCGTTGACTTGATGGAAGGCCGCCGGCCCAAGCTCGTCGTCAACCCGGATGTCTTCAACAGCCCATCCTTGCGGGCCCGTCTGAAATGAAAGCGAACTCTCCGAAGGTTCTCGGTCGCTCTTGGAGTGTGGTGGCAAGCGAAGCGCGACGCCGCTTTGTCAGGAGTGCGCTTTTCCACCCGAAACATCAGGGCCGCCGCACCCTGCATCCGCACCCTGCCCACTGATGAGAACGAACCATGTCCGGGCCAAACTGAAACGGGGCGAACCGAGCGTCGGCACCTGGTTGACACTGCCCGATCCGGTAGCGGCGCACTTGATGGCCAAGGTGGGCTTCGATTGGCTGACCGTCGAGTTGGAGCATACGCCGGTGACGTTCGAGACCGCGGCGCAGACTTTCGCCGTCGTGGCTGCCTGCGGGGTGGCGCCCTTGGTGCGCATTCCCTGGAACACGCCCGAGAACATCAAACGTGTCCTGGACATTGGCGCCTGGGGCATTGTGGTGCCCATGGTCAATTCCCGCGCTGAAGCCGAAGCGGCTGTCGCCGCGGCCCGATACGCCCCGCGCGGCAATCGCTCGATTGGCGGCCAGCTTCACGCCGTAAATTTTGACACCGATCCCGCCACTTACTACCGGAAGGCCAACGACGAGATTCTGGTGGTTGTCATGGCCGAACATGTCCAAGCGATTGAAGCCGCGGACGAAATCCTAAGCGTGCCGGGCATCGATGCCGTTTTTATCGGTCCGAACGATCTGCACAATTCCATGGGGAAACCGCCCACATTCGAGAGCGATGCGCCCGAATTCACCCAGGCCGTCCAGCACATCTTGAAAACCGCCCGCAAACGCGGAATCGCCCCGGGGATCCATGTCCTCGATGCTGCAGCGGCCAAACGGCGCTTAAGTGAAGGCTTTCAGTTCGTCGCAATTACGAGCGAGGCTGGCATGATGGTCAGCAAGGCGCGCGAAATTGCGCAGGCGCTCGACATCGGCGGCGAAAGACCGGTGGTCAAGTATTGAACCCCGGCGCTTTCCCGGCTTGACCAGCCTGCGCACTCTTCAACGCAAACGTGGGACAGAATCAAAGTCGGACCTTCAGAACATGAAGATCGTAATCCTTGATGGCTACACCTTGAATCCGGGCGATCTGAGCTGGGAACCGTTGCAGGCCCTCGGAACCTGCGAAATTCATGAACGATCCTCGGATGGCGAAGTGGTTTCCCGAGCGCAAGGCGCCGAGATCGTGCTGACGAACAAGACGGTCCTTTCCCGGGAGCAGCTTTTTCGGCTTCCCGACCTTCGCTACATCGGGGTGCTGGCCACGGGATACGACATCGTGGATGTGGCGGCCGCCCGGGAACGCGGCGTGCCAGTGACGAACGTTCCGGCTTATGGCACCCGCTCAGTCGCCCAAATGACTTTTGCGCTGCTGCTGGAGCTGGCCCACCGCACTGGTCATCACGCCCAGACAGTCCGCGAGGGCCGGTGGAGCCGTTGCCCTGACTTTTGTTACTGGGACTTCCCGTTGATCGAACTCGATGGGCTGACCATGGGCATTATTGGTTTTGGCCGCATTGGCCAGGCTGTGGCGGAACTGGCCCGAACCTTTGGCATGAACGTCATTGTCTCGACGCCGCGCCAGGGAAAAGCGGCTTCCGCAAGCGGAGTGAACTTTGTCGAGATCGACACGCTCTTTTCAGCAAGCGACGTGGTGAGTCTCCATTGCCCTTTGACTGCCGAAACAAAGCGGATGGTGAACGCCCTACGCCTCGGCCAAATGAAGCAAAGCGCATTTTTGATCAACACCAGCCGCGGCCCACTCATCGATGAGACGGCCCTGGCAAACGCGTTGAACGACGGTCGAATTGCCGGTGCCGCGCTGGACGTCTTATCTGAGGAGCCTCCTCCGGAAAGTCATCCGCTCTACAGTGCGAAGAATTGCTTCATCACGCCGCATATTGCCTGGGCCACGCGCGCTGCCCGCGCTCGACTCATGGATACAGCCGTCGCCAACGTGCGCGCCTTCCTGGGCGGCAAGCTGCAGCACGTGGTGAATTGATTGGCCGGCGGTCAGTCGCCTTTACAGCAAGCTCGCCGAATCCGCGTCCAGGAGGAGCGTCGCGTGCGAAAATCTGAATCCATCCCTGTGAATAACTCCAACAACTCGATCTTGCGCAATTGTGCTCCGCCACTCATAAGCGTCGGGAACAACCAGACGCAGGTATGCAGGGCAGACATTTCAGGCAGTCGGAGTTCTTTGACGAACAGGATGCTTCATCCCATACCCCGTGCCGACTGGTCATCACACTCGACTTTTCCGCAGCGTGATTCGACTGGAGTGGACCGATACGCGCACGAACATCCCAGCAGCCCAACTGCGCATCTCCTGCACCGGGAAGAATCATCTGAGCTGGGAGCTGTCGCCGAGCACGCCCTTTGCGAAGCAGACCGCCGCTTCCCGGCAATCTATCCGCTCACAGCTCGCCTCTCTGCGGCGTCTCTTTCCCGTTCACCCCAGAGCGATCAGCCTGGGTATCATTGCCGTGGACACGAGTCATTCCAAAGCAAGACCCTGCCAATGGAAAGCGGTTGGTCCGCCTCCGCGCCAGTCCGCCTGGGCCTGGCTCGAAGGCCAAATCGCGTTCATGGCCGAAGAACTCGGTTCACCGGGCGATTCGTGTCGGGCGTCTTCCAAGATTTATTTGCCGCGGCCGGCTCGGATCGCGAACTCCGGCGGCTGGAGCGCCAAGCCCGCAAGGCAGCCGAACAACACGCCCGGCTCGATGAAGCAGAAAAACGGCGGGAGGAACAAAAGCGACTGCACGAATCGCGGCGCCGCAAGTCTCCGCCGGTGCCGCAGGTCTTCGCCGCTCACCCCCCCGCGCTCGAGCGGCCACCCACGCCGGCCGTTGCCGTTGCCATTGACTCGCCGCCAATTCAATTCCAGGAAACGCTCCTGCCCGCGGCGGACCTGCACGCTTACCTTCTGCGCGAATCGGCCTCGCGCTGGTGGGTTTCAAATCAATCTGATGATCTCCTCTCCCTCCCCTACTGCCGGATCGAGCGCCTGGAATATCAAATTCGCGCCGCTTTGCGCGTTATCGGGCCATTACGCGGGCGCGCGTTGCTTTCCGACGAAGTGGGCTTGGGCAAAACCGTTGAAGCAGGGTTGGTCCTCAAGGAATACCTGACCCGGGGCATGGTCCGGCGCTTTCTGATTTTGACCCTGCCTTCCCTGGTGGATCAATGGAAAGAAGAGCTGGAGGAGAAATTCCAGCTACAGACAGCCACGACCAACCAGGCCGCTTTTCGTTCGGATGCGGCCGGTTTCTGGCAGCAGAACCAGGCCATTATCGCTTCGTTGCACACCCTCAAGCAGCCGGCTCATCTGGGTGTGGCGCAGACTGTGAAGTGGGACATGCGGGTGATCGACGAAGCCCATTATCTCCGCAATAGGTCCTCGCAGGCCTGGCAAGCGGTCAACGCCTTGCCGCGGCAATTCCTGTTGCTGCTCACGGCCACGCCGGTGCAAAACTCGCTCGAGGACCTCTACAATCTCGTCACCCTCCTTCAACCCGGCCAACTCCCCTCCCCAAAGGAATTTCGCGAACGATTTGTGGACAGGGACCGTTTGCACCAGCCGCGGGAGCCGGAGGAATTAAGGCGGTTGCTCGGCCAGGTAATGGTTCGCAACACCCGCGCCAATGCCGGAATCGAATTGCCGCCCCGCCAGGCCGAAACGGTGTTGTTCGAACCGGACGAAACCGAGCGCTTCTTTTGGGAGCAGTGGGAGCGGGACTTTCGCGCCAGGCTCAGCGAATTGACACCCGCGCAAGCCAGCCTGTGGGGGCGGTTGCTTCTGCAAAGCGCTGGCAGCAGTCCCGCCGCCTGGCTGGGCGCGCTGCAATCCTTTCCCGCCAGGGACGCCGCTCAGGACTGGAGCCGCGCGGCGCCCCTGGAAGGGAGTTGGGCCAGAATGTGAATTGGTCTTGCCCTTAAGCAAGGGGGAAGGCGGCCTGGTGGTCTTTACCCAGTTCCTCGAAACACAGGCCGCTCTGGCCGAGCGCCTGCGCAGTGCCCGCCTGGAAACATTCGTCATCAACGGTCAGACCCCGGCGGCAGTGCGCCAGCCCCTCACGGACGAATTTCGCCGCCGCGGCGGGGTCTTGGTCCTGACACACAGCGGAACTGAGGGGCGCAATCTTCAGTTCTGTCATCGCCTGGTCAACTTTGATTTGCCCTGGAATCCGATGGAGATCGAGCAACGCATCGGCCGCTTGCACCGGTTAGGCCAGCAGCAGCCGGTCAGTATCTACAACCTGGTTCAGAGCGGCACCCTCCAGGAGCATTTGCTGCGTGTTCTCCAGGAGAAACTGAACCTCTTCGAACTGGTCGTCGGCGAAACCGGGCTCATCCTGGGCGAGCGTTTCAGCAGCGACGAATTTGCCGAAGAGGTTTTCCGGCGCTGGCGCGAGAGCGAAGGGCGCGTCGCCCAATCCATTCAGTCCCTTGGCGATGAACTGGCCGCCGCGCGCGCTGGCTACGACCAGGTCAAACAACTCGACGAAACGCTCTTTGCCAAGGACTACGCTTCCCTCTGACGCCGTGAAACTTGCCAGACTGCCCTGCCAACCCTCCTTGCTCATCGATTTTTTCGAGGAAGGCCTCGAGACGCTGGGAGCGGTGTGCGAACGCCCTTGGCATGACCGGTTGCGGCTGATTGCCGAAGACCGTGCCGCCCGGCTTTGGGATAGGGATGGCGGACTGGTGGAGCGCGAATTGCGCTTTCCTCCGCCAGACCAGACTGCCCCGCGCGAAGCCGAGTCTGAAATCTTTCCAGGCTGCCCGCTCACTTTTCGTTTGGCCGAAGCGCTGCGTTCGCCCGCGCTGACTTTGGAGCGTCTCGCCTTTGGGCCAGCCGGCCAGGTCGGGCCAGCCGCGCCCGAAGTCGCAGAAAGACTCTGGCACGCGCAACATCCGGGATATATCCGCTGGCAGGCGAGTCCGTTCCTATTGGATTGGCATTTCAGCCTCCTTTGCCTCATGCGATGCGAAATCCAGGCCATTGACCAGCACTGGTCCTTGCACCGATTGGCCCTTGCTCTTCCGGCGGGCGGCGCGGACGAAGCCCTGGCCGAGCAGCTCGAGTTTCTCGATCCCATCCCGGAGGCAAATCCGCCCTGGCCCCAGGGCGATCCCGAAGCCTGGCAGAGAATGCTCGTCCAGGCATTGAATCTGGAATTGGATGCGGAACTGGCCTCCATTCGCGAGCGGCAACAGAAATACCTGGAACGGGAACTGGAGAGAATCGACTCTTACTTTGAGGGCTACGAAAAGGAACTCAAGCAACGCCAGGACCGCGCCGGCAACAGGCAAGGCAGGTTGAAATTCGAGGAGCGCCTGGCCGCTGCCAAAGCCGAACATGCTCGCCGCCGTCAGGACCAATTGCAGCGCCATGAAATCCGCATTATCCCCCACCTGGACGCGCTTATGTTGTTGGCCGAACCGGCCTGGAAGACAACCCTCTATCTGGCGCGCGCCCACGAGCCCGCGGAGACACGAGAGGCTTGGTTCATTCCACGCACTCGGACATGGGCGTAAGACGATAACCTTTACAGCAAGCTCGCCGAATCCGCGTCCAGGAAGAGCGTCGCTTGCGATTGCTGCCTGAGAAACGACGCCGGGCAGTCGGTGCTGATCGGACCTTTCAATGCATTTCGCACCGCTTCGGATTTCCGCTTCTCCGGGGCAATGCACAACATCCGCTTTGCCGAACAGAGCATCGGGACCGTCAGTGTAAAGGCGTACTGCGGCACAGCTTCCAGACTCGGGAAATGCCCTTCGCCTACCTGCTGTTGGCGGCAGGCCTCGTCCAGCTTCACGAGCTTGATCTGGTGGGCATCATCGAAGCGCGCCACCGGCGGATCGTTAAAGGCGATGTGACCATTCTCGCCGATGCCCAGGCAGCAAAGATCGATCGGCTGCGCACTGAGCAATTTCGTGTAGCGCTCACATTCGTCCAAGGGCAGCAGAGCATTGCCTTCGATGTAATGAAAAGCCCCCGGCTTGACCCGGCCTTCCACGCGCTCCCGCATGTAACGGCGGAAGCTCGCCTTGTGGTTCGCGTCGATGCCGAGGTACTCATCCATATGAAAGAGCGTGATCTTCGACCACTCCACTCCGCCAAGCGCGACCAGCGCCTCGAGAATCCGGATTTGAGAATTGCCGGTCGCCAGGATAGCAGCGGCCGATCCTTGTTTGGCCAGGACTTCCTGCAGATACGTTTGGGCCATTCGGGCGACGTCCTGCGCCATTTCATCTTCATTGCCATAAACCCGAACCGCCAGGGCGTCGGCCTGAAAACTCTTTGCAGGCTGAACCGGTGACGGCTTTGCTGAACTGGATGGATTGCTCATGGTGGGGCGGATGCTACTATAGCCCGTCGGGAGTGCAACTTTTCGCGACACATTCTTGTGGACGGCAAACGGCAGGGCAGTTTTGCCCGACTCCTCTGCCGCCTCATCCGGCTGATTTGGCCGATCCTTGCCCGGCCTTTAACCATGGGGGGAAGACGGGCAACGGAACTTGCGGCATGGCGTGAGTTTCCTGCTTCCTCTCCCGGCCGCAAGTCCCCAAACGGCACCGACAGGCGCTCAGGACTTCTGCGCCACCAGTTCACCAAGGAGATCGTTGAGGAGGGGGTGGACGCGGCGGAACACGATCAGATGCTTGCTGCGCGAAAGGCCGACAAATAGTTTCAAAGCCAGCTTCGCAAGCGGATTTCTATCTTTTTGAGGAGCTCGCGAAGAAATGTGACCTTGATTCTGATCTGGTTGGCAGTCGGATCGACCTCCGCTCCAAACCCCGGCCTGGTGTGAGCGAGATACTCGTCCAGCAACTGGCGCGGGGTGACATTGCGAAACTCCCTGGGAAAATACCCCGCCGGCGGATTCATCGACGCGGCGGAGAACTCCATTTGGACAGTTCCACGAATCAACTCTTCCAGGTCCCAAGTGCTATTCACTCGCGCATAGGGAATGCGGACATCGAACAGGTTTTTCACAGCCTTGTTCTCTTCGGGCAGACCGGGCAGGCGCGGGATCATAAACACCAGGCGTTCAGTCTGGGGGTAAAACGTTACCCGAATGCGGGCAACCTTTTGTAAGGGCTGGCTGCATTCTGCAATGAGATGAGCTCCCGAAGTGCTGCTCCCACCGCCACTGAGCTTCTTATCCTCAGCGTCGAGAAAGTCGATCTCGATGGGCATCGAAGACGCAGTCGGGAATACCGCAAAGATGAAAGAGGAGTGGGAACTTGACGCGCCGGGCGGCAGGGGCGCCAGGCCAAGCCGGATCGTATTGGTGCCGCCATACCCGGACGAGGTGGATGACGAGATGGTTTCTCCCGGGATGGCCGCGAGCAAATGCACCTCCCATGAATCGAACTGAACGGAACTGCCCGCCACCGGTGATATTTCGCGCTGTTCGACCGGACCGTGCGCCACGTCGGCAATCAGCTCAACGGGACCCGGATGCCAGCGTCGGCAAGCCGTCTGCACATACATCCGCCTTGAATCACCGCTCCAGGAATAACCCGAGCCCAAGGAAAACCTGGTGGTCGCATCGAACAAAGCGAAGCCCAGGAACTTCATTCGTTGTCCGGCGCCGTGTTCGAGAACAAACTTGACGCCGGGGAACTTGCCCTGAAACTTGAGCTTCGTCTCCCAACTCTCAAAACGCTGGTCCCTTTCCTCCTCGGAAAGCGGCTCAAGCCTGTTGTTGTAGAACTTTCCCGGCAGATCGATGGACCATTCACTTAGCCTGTT
>CAZCUL010000140.1:0-5363 GCA_964501475.1 uncultured Verrucomicrobiota bacterium
GGCGGCTTCGGCGGGCGGATTTCTCAAAAGAATCCCATCGACCTCTTGGGCAAACTCGCGCTGGCGCTCGGCCAGGAATTCGTTGAGGTGGCGCGCCAACGCCTCGGCGTCACTCTGAAAGAGGAGCGCCTGCTGCCGTTCCAGCACAATCTGCTGGTCCCGCACAGAGCGCGCGGCCAGCCAGGCCAAAACCAGGCTTGGCACGAAGACAGCCAGAACGAAGAGCAGCGCGACTCGTTTCATTTAACCAGCCTATCCAATAAGGAAGGATTTCCGTTTCGTCCAGACCAGTTGCACCAGTTGCCCAGGCCGACAGGATGCAGTTCGGTCTCGGTGGAGCTGTCGCTGGTCCTCTGGGGCGGGCTGGCGGCCAGCCCCTGCGGCTCACAGACCGAGCCCCGGCAGCGGAAATGTCCGTGCAACCTACGGTTTCCGGTTAGCGCTTGTCCCAAAATCGTCTGTTTCGAAACTTTGTCGGAAACTTTGTCGGCCAACTTTGTCGAAATACCCGCCAATCGACAAGGTTTCCGACAAAGGAGGGAAAGAGCTCTGTTCTGGGACAGACCCCGATTAGCGCCGGGCCAGCTTCGGGTCCGCTGGTTTAAGCGTGGCGTTCATGAGTTCCCATGCAAGCCGGCTGAATTCCCTGTTTGGAGTTTTCCCGAGGACGCGGCGTAGGGCGGCATCCCCAAAGCGGCCAAGACCCAACTCGCGGACATCAGCAATGACCTGCTGCCGGCCGATGGGGTCGCTTTCAGCATAGCGAACGATCTGCTTTAAAAGCGCCCATTCCATGCCGGGCGTAATCATTTCTGCGCGGCCCACCATGACGCGCACCAGCTCTCGCGGCGCAGGCGTGAGAGAAAGCGGGAGAATCCGATCCGTCCATGGGCGTGGCAGAATGTAGAGAACCCGCAATCCCTCTTCTTCAAACCACGACTCGCGCCAGGTCTGCACCATGGCTGCAGCTTCCCGCTCAAACAACCCTTCCCTGACCAGGGCGTCTGTGAGGCGTTGCCGCAATTCTTCGGACACTGTCGAAAGCGGACGAAGCGCTACATCGGCCTCGATCCTGATCGCAGTGTTCTCCTGTGGTGCCAGGTCGCGGGACGGAATGAACCTGGCTTCCCCATTCTGCACCATCAGCACGAACAGATGACTCAGCGGCTCCGTACCGATGTTTCGCAAACGCACGTAATCTTCGCTGCTCCCCATGGATACTTCGAGAGGCGCGCGGAAATTGCCGACTCCGCGATAAAACAGAAACCCCTCGTGCTCGGGCGGGTTGGCGTCATTCGCCTTCGCGCGACTCACCCGCACAAAGTCCGCATCGGTCGCCCGGGCGGCAAAATAGTGGTTGTTCGAGTTATCGTGCGGAATCCGCTTCTCCAGGTCCGCGTGAGCGCCGCGGGGCAGCACCTCGACCTCGCTCCAATGAAGAAAGCTCTTCCGGCTAGGCGCCAGTTCCGCGCGATTTGTGCCCGTAAAGGGTCCGAACCGGGTTGCCCGGGGGAACCATTCAGTAATGGTCCCTTGCGGGAAATCCACCCTCACATCGACTTTCCGATCGAGCTCCGAGTAAAAATAGATCACAGGCGTCTCCATGCGAACGAGAGTTACCATCCGGTCCTTGGACACCAGGAACGGGTTTCGCGCGGCATTGGGTGACTGTTTGTTGCGGTCGTAAACAAACTTCGGCAGATCAGAGGCGATAAACGGGTTCCACTCTATTTGAACTCCGTCCGCGCCCTGGACTGAAGTAAACGTGCCCCACTCATGGGCCACATAATCGTCCGGCGCCAGATCTCCGGCGGCGGCGTACAAGTGAATCGAGATAAGGACCAGACCGAGCAGTTTCGTTTTCATGGAGCTCAAATTGCCATACCCCCGGGCAAAAGTTGTCATCGCCCCGTCAACAGTTTGTAAAAAAGTTGTCAGCGCCGTCACGCACACTCACCGGTAGGGCGAAGCGTCCTCGCTGAGCCGTCGTCAGTTGTTCGTGGTTTTTCGTTCTGAGTAGGAGACGACGTGAGGAGACTCTGATCTCCCATTTCTGCAAACAGGCTGCGCCCCACCGGATCGACGGCCGAGGACGCCGCATTGAAACGCGGGAAGCAAGCTCCACACACTTTCCCCCGGCGCGGCCGTGCGGGGCTGGCGCGAGGGGTTCTAACTCCACGCACTCTTAACGCTCTTGACTCTCCGCCGCCTCAGATTGCGGCTCGCCGGGACGGACTCGCCCTACCGGGACGCGCTCAAAACGGCGGCGTTGCCTTCGGTGGCAGAGCGCTTAGTCTCTCCGCATGAAAACTGCCAGGAAATTGCTGCATACCCGTTACCGCGTGAATGATCTGGAGAAGACGATTCGGTTTTATCGCGACGTGTTGGGCCTTGAGGAAGTGCGCCGCCAGAAATCGCCGCGCGGCTCGGAACTTGTTTTTTTCAAGGCGCCGGAAAGCGAAGAGCTCATAGAAATCTGCCATTTCCCCAGCAGTGGCCCGGTTCAAGTCCAGCCGGACCTGACGCATCTGGCCTTTGAAGTGGACAGCCTCGACGAGTTTGGCAAACACTTGTCCGCCCACGGCTACCAGTATTCGGACGGGCCGCATCTCAAGCCGGACGGCGGCGGCATCGCTTTCATCGACGCGCCGGAAGGCTATGAAGTAGAGCTGATCCAGCGCGCCCAAAAGCCCGGCGGATCAGAGTACTGAGCAAGCTGTCTGCGCTGCCAGTCGCAAGGTAGGGAGAGCGTCCTCGCTGAGCCGCCCTCGGGGCGAAACCACGACGGAAGCCGGGGACGGACTCGCCCTTCCGGCCTTCCGGCCGTCCGCGCCAGGACTCGAACGACTCCATTGACACCTTCTTCAGGCAAACCGGATAGTCGATAGCATGACGCGGATTTATGATTTGGCCATGACGCACCGGCTGGATGCGGATGATCTGTTCATTCATTGCGTGCAGGAACGGTGCGCCGAAGCCCGCCTGAATTTTTTTCTGATTGAGCCGCTCTGGGCTGAGACGTTCCTCGCCTGGATGCAACGGGGAGCAATCTGGTCGCGCGTTCTGCTCAACATGCACAGCGAGCATCACCAACCGGAGGAGATTTACCACCGGCTGGTGCTCCTGGCCGCGCAGCAGCGTACTGAGGTGATCGATTCGCCCGAGCGGGCGCTGGCTGCCTGCGACAAGGCGAGCATGCACTCCCGCATGATGGGAGCGGGAATTCATGTCCCTTACACCGTTGTCATTCCGCGGGGCAAATCCACCGGGTTTCGTCTGTCTGAAAATGAAAGGAAGGCGCTGGGCCCTGTCTTTGTCATTAAGCCGAGCCTCGGGTACGGGCGCCGGGGAGTTATCCTGGATGCTACCGGCGAGGCCGACCTGGCGCGCTGTGAGGCGGTCTGGCCGGACGACACCTATCTGATGCAACGCAGGATCGTGCCGCGAAACCTCGACGGGACACCAGGTTACTTCCGCGTATTCCATGTTTTCGGTTCGGTCTGGGCGTGCTGGTGGGATTGGAGAAGCGATCTTTACCGGCTGGTCACGCCGGAGGAGATGGCGCGCTTTGCCTTATGGCCTTTGGAAGATATTGTTCGGCGGGTGGCGGCGGCCACAGGCATGAATTTCTTTTCCAGCGAAATTACGCTGGAGGAGGAAGGGGAGTTTGTGGGGATCGATTACGTGAACGACCAGTGCCACATGCTGAGCCAAAGCGCTGCTCCGCAAATGGGTGTGCCGGACGCGTTGGTGACCCTCATTGCCAATCGGCTGGTGGAAGCCGCCGTGCAAATGATTCGCAAATGATTTGGCGCGCCCGCCAGTTCGAGTTCCGCTTTCCCGGTCCGGTTCGAATCATGGGAATCGTCAATGTGACGCCGGATTCCTTTTCAGACGGGGGCCGGTTTCTCGATCCCCGGGCGGCGGAGGATCGCGCCCGCCAGCTTGTGGCCGAAGGGGCGGACATTATCGATATTGGGGGAGAATCGACGCGTCCCAATGCGGCGCCGGTTTCCGAAGAGGAGGAACTGCGGCGGGTTCTGCCCGTGATGGAAAAACTCTCCGGGCAAATCAGGGTCCCGCTTTCCATCGACACCACCAAACCTTCCGTAGCGCGGGCCTGCCTGGCCGCAGGGGCCAGCATCGTCAATGACGTGGGGGCGAATCGCGAGGAGGCGGGCCTATGGGAAATCGTGGCCGAGTTCGGTGCGGGTTACGTGGCCATGCACATGCAGGGGACGCCGCAAACGATGCAGCGGGCGCCGCATTACGCGGACGTGGTCGAGGACGTTGGCCATTTTTTTGCTGAGCGCCTGCGCCGCCTCCGGGCCGCCGGGGTGGAGCCCGGGCAGACGATCCTCGATGTTGGAATTGGCTTTGGAAAGAGCGTGGAGCATAATTTGCAGTTGCTCGCCGAGATAGGGCGCTTTACAAAATGGGATCGCCCGTTGTTGCTGGGTGTTTCCCGAAAATCCTTCATCGGCTCGGTAACGGAAGCAGCCCAGGTGAGCGAGCGGTTGCCGGGTTCACTGGCGTGCGCCTGTTGGGCCGCAACCGCGGGTGTGAATGTGATTCGCACGCATGACGTCGCCGCCACCCGCCAGGCAATCCGCATGCTCGAAGCGATTCTGGCGCGAAGGAAAGAATGGAACAGGTCCTCGACATCTTGAATCGAGTTTGGAGACCCACCCTCGAGGTGCTCATCCTGGCAATCGGCATTTACTTCGTTCTCAAATTCGTCCGCGGCACGCGCGGCTGGCCGGTCTTCATCGGTTTTCTCATCTTTCTTCTCACCCTCGCCATCATCAGCACGGCTTTAAGACTCGAAGTGCTGACCTGGCTGCTCCGGAATTTCCTGGTCTGGTTCGCTGTCGCTGTGCTCGTCATCTTCCAGCCCGAGTTGCGGCGGCTCCTGGCTGAGCTCGGCAACCTCCCTCTCTTCAATACCACTCAGGATGAGCGCGAGAACATCGAGGTGATCGTGCAGACCGCCGAACGCCTGTCCGACGTGCGCATCGGCGCCCTCATCGCCATCGAGCAATCCATCCGCCTCCCGGACGCAGTCGAATCCGGGATCGAGGTCGATTGTGTCGCCACCCCTGAGATGCTCGAGACCATTTTCTTTCCCAACAACGCCATTCATGACGGCGGGGTGATCATTAAAGGAGACCGCATCACGCATGCGGCCTGCATCTTTCCGTTGACACGGCGGCAGGATTTGAACAAGTCGCTGGGGACGCGCCATCGCGCCGCCATCGGCTTGAGCGAGGAGACCGATGCGGTGGTGGTGGTGGTGTCCGAGGAAACGGGTTGGGTGTCGTATGCTTACAAGGGGCAGCTCGAGCGCGGAGTGACCTTCGAGG
>CAZCUL010000141.1:0-6237 GCA_964501475.1 uncultured Verrucomicrobiota bacterium
CAAGGAACAGCATCCTCATCTTTGGCGCGAGGCGGCGGCCAGCGTCATTCGCCAGTCCCTGCGCCAGGCCAAGGCTGTGGCCGCGGACGTGAAAGCCATTGGCGTCAGCGGCCAGCAACACGGCTTTGTGGCGCTGGACAAGGACGGTGAGGTGATTCGCCCGGCCAAACTCTGGTGCGACACCTCCACCGAAGCCGAATGCGCCGAGATCATGGAGAAGCTCGGCGGAACCAGGGCGACCATTCGCGCCCTGGGCAATCCGATTCTCCCCGGCTACACCGCATCGAAAATCCTTTGGCTGAAAAAGCACGAGCCCAAGAACTATCGCCAACTCGCCACCGTCCTGCTGCCGCACGATTATCTGAACTTTTGGCTGACCGGCAACAAGGTCATGGAATACGGCGACGCCAGCGGCACAGCTCTGCTCGATGTGCGCAAACGCAAATGGTCTTTGCCGGTCATCGAGGCCATCGACGCCGACCTGCCGGGCAAATTGCCGCCCCTCGTTCCGAGCGACGAACCTGCCGGAACAGTCCAGCCCGGCGCCGCAAAGGAACTCGGTTTAAACACGGATGTGCTCGTCTCTGCCGGCGGCGGCGACAACATGATGGGCGCCATCGGCACAGGCAACACGCGGGAAGGTGTCATCACGGCCAGCTTCGGCACCAGTGGCACCATCTACGCCTGCGCGGACAAGCCGGTGGTCGATCCCGAGGGCGAGATTGCCGCCTTTTGCGATTCCACCAATCGCTGGCTGCCCTTGCTCTGCACGATGAATGTCACCACCGCCACGGAACTGATGCGCCTGAGCGCAGGCTGGACTCATGAGCGCTTTTCCAATGCCATTGCCCGCGTGCCGGCGGGCGCCGGCGGCCTGGTGCTCCTGCCGTATCTCGAAGGCGAACGCACTCCGAACGTCCCCGCGGGCACGGGCGTGTTGCTCGGACTGAATCAGCGGACTTACACCGAAGAAAACTTCGCCCGCGCGACCATGGAAGGGGTGACGCTGGGAATGAATTACGGGCTGCGGCGCCTGGCCGAGCTGGGTGTGAGACCGAGGCAGATTCGAGCGACCGGGGGCGGTGCCAGGTCCGCCACCTGGCGGCAGATCATGGCAGACATTTTTAATGCCGAAGTGGTCACGCTCAAGGTCGGCGAAGGCGCCGCCTACGGTGCGGCCTTGCAGGCACTCTGGTGTTGGCGCAAGCAGCAAGGGGAAAAGGCCGCCATCAGCGATATCACGAAGGAATTCGTTCAACTGAACCGCGCCGAAACCGCCACTCCAGACAAAGAGAACGTCGAGATCTATCGCGAGCTCCAGGAAATTCAAGACCAGACATCCCTGGCCTTGCGCGAGGTCTTTGCGAAACATCGCCAATTCCTCCTGCGGTAAAGCAAGTGTTTTCTCTCTTTCGCAGCAGCCGTCGGCGGAGGCTCACTCCAGGCCCCGGTCTTCGATCATGTGACGCGTGCCGTTTCAATCAGAGCCCCGCAACCTCAGGGAGAGGAAGCATGCAAGAGGCGCTCGACATATTTTCCCAGAAGGTCCGTTTCCAGGTTCACAGCATCGCCCGCGAGACGTTGCGGGAGAGAAGTCACCGCACGCGTATGGGGGATGACCCAGACGCGGAAGCCGCCTTTTCGCACCGCGGCGACGGTGAGGCTGATCCCATCCACGGCGATGGATCCTTTGAAGACGACAGAGCGCATCAGCTCCGGAGCTGCCGCCACCTCGAGGAGGTAATCCGTTCCCATCCGTTCCCAGCGGGTGATCCTGCCGATGCCGTCGATGTGTCCGGTGACAAAATGCCCGCCGAGGCGCCCATCCGCACGTAACGCGCGTTCCAGATTCACCAGGGCGCCCTTCTTCAGGAACTGAAGGTTGGTCCGGTCCCAGGTTTCGCGAAGCAGGTCGAAATGAATCAAGCGACCGGGCTTGGTGGAGGAGAATCGAACCGCGGTCAGGCAACAACCATTCAGAGCCACGCTGTCGCCTTTCTTCAGTCCGCGTCCGCAAGTCCGGGCGCGAACCACCAGCTCAATCGCGTCGCCCCCGGTGTTGATCTTCTCGACCTTGCCGGTTTCCTCAATGATTCCTGTGAACATGAAATCGAAAGTGTTCAGGCAAGCCGCGCCTTGAGCAACAAATCCTCGCCAAGCCGCTGCCATTGCACATCCCGCAGGCGCGCAGCCTCCGAGAGCGAGGCGGCACCCGCGCCGGCCACGGCTTTCCTTGCCTGGGCTCCGCCGATGACAATGGGCGCGTAAAAAAACACGATGTGCTGGGCCAGGCAGTTCAAGAGAAACGCGGCGTTGACCTCGCCGCCGCCTTCCACAAGGAGGCTTATGACCTGTTCGCGCCCGAGCTTTTTCAGAACCCAGGACAGGTCGATTTTTCCCTTTCGTTCCGGAGCGATCCAGAGGTTCACACGCTTTCTCAAGGCCGCCAGCCGCCGCGGCGGCGCCCGGCGTGTGGCCACCAGGGTCGTCCAGGCAGCCCGCTCATCGGAGACCACCCGGGCTCTCACCGGAGTACGCGCCAACGAGTCCAAAATGATTCGACGAAGATGTTTCTGCGTGGGTTGGCCGGTTCGCGGATTCCGAACCGTCAGTTTTGGATCGTCCATCAGGATGGTGTTGACTCCCACCAAAATGGCGTCGCTGCCCTGCCGCATTCTCATGGCGTAGGATCGAGCCGCCCTGCCCGTGATCCACTTCGATTCGCCGGTCACCGTGGCGATCTTGGCGTCCAGACTCATGGCCGCTTTCACCGTCACCAAAGGGGTCCTGCGAACGATCCAGTGGTTGAAAGCCGTGTTAAGCCGAATCGCTTCCTCTTCCAAAATGCCCCCCGTCACTTCGCAGCCGCCCGCCCTCAATACGGCATGGCCACGGCCCCGATGAGCCGGATTAGGATCCTTCGCCGCGATCACAATCCGCCGGAGGCCGGCTGCCTGCAATGCCTCCGTGCAGGGCGGCGTCCGTCCGGTGGTCGAACACGGTTCCAGCGTCACGAAGAGAGTGGCGCCCTTGACGCTGGCGCCGCGAGCCCGGGCATCGGCGAGGGCCTCGATTTCGGCATGAGGCTGCCCCGCCCGCCGATGCCAGCCGCGGCCGATGATTTTTCCGCGGCGCACCAGCACGGCGCCGACCATTGGATTTGGAGAAGTTTTGCCATAACCCTTGCGGGCCAATCGCAGAGCCAGGCGCATGTACCATTCGTCCGACGGCATGGGAGTTTTTTAACATAGCGCTGGGGCGGCGCCAATCTTTGCGCGTTTTCGCTGGTGCAAACGTGCGAGCGCACTATGCTGGCGGGCAAACTTTAATTTATGAGAAACGCATTGAATCTCGCACAGGGAGCCGGCTTTTTGCTGGCCATGATTTGGGCTGCGCCAGGCCTGGCGCAGGTGGGAGCGGTTGGCCAGCCGGGGCTGAACGCAGCCTTGCTGAAACTTTTTGGCGACACGACCGGTTTTTCCGCCCAAGCCCACGTGCGGGTGCTGGACAAAGCCCAGGACGAGATCATGGCTCTGCCGATGACCTTTGCCATGCTGGACGGCAAAGTGCGCGCGGAAATCGACCTCGGCCAGGCGAAAGCCAAGGAGCTTTCCAAGGAAGACCTGGCCGCCTTGAAGCAATTGAGAATGGAGCGGGTGACCAGCATCGTGCGGCCGGACAAGGGGACAACCATCGCCATTTACCCCGAGCATCGCGCCTATGCGGAAATGCCGATGACGCCGGAAGACGTGGCCGACTTGAAACGCGATTACAAGGTGGCGAAACAGCCTGTGGGCAAGGAAACGATTGATGGCCATCCCGTGGAGAAGCACAAAATCGTGGTGACTGGCGAGAACAACCAGCGGCATGAGGCGTTCGTTTGGAATGCGACGGATTTGAAGGATTTCCCCATTCGCATTCAGTTGAATCAGGGCGAAAACACGCTGGTCATGCAATTCAAGGACGTGAAGCTGGCGCGGCCGGACGCCAGACAATTCGATCCACCGAACCGGTTTACGAAGTACGAGAGCGTCGAGAAGTTAATGCAAGAGGCCATGATGAAGTCGTTGGGGACGGTTAAGTGAACGAGACCGGTTCGCGGTCATCCCCCAAAAAGGTGAGCGGCGGTTGAAATCAACCGCCGCTGTCCACATCGCCAAATCGCCCGCGTTTTGGAGCCGGGAAAGGGATGCTTCCTTATTTTGAAATCAGTCCCAGAATCTGCTGCCGGCCCAGCGCGCCATAAGTGCGGCTGTCTTCGCTGTTATGGCGATTATCGCCCAGGACAAAGTAGTGGTTTTTGCCCACGAAAAAGTATTGGTCGGTCTCTCCGTTAGCGGAGGTGGGAATTCCGAGGGGGAGATACGGTTCTTCCAGCTTTTGGCCATTCACGTGAACCTCGCCTTCCCTGATCCAGACCTGCTCGCCGGGCAGGGCCACGATGCGTTTGACCGCGTAATCATTATGGCCCGGGTCTTTCACCACCACGATGTCGCCCCGGACAGGCTGGCGGCATGCCAGCGTCCAGCGGTCCATGAAGCAGCGTTCGCCGTCCTCGAGCGTGGGCGCCATGCTGCGGCCCTGCACCACCACGGAGCTGATCACATAGCGGCTCACCAGATAGTAACTCAGCAGGGAGAGCAGGAGCAGCCCGGCGATGATCCACCCCTGAAAGCGCGGCGGACTGGATTGAATCGCGATGGGGCGGCGTTGCAGTTCGATGTTGCGCCTGACCGCTTCCCGGTAGTCGGGATCGAGAGCGGCTGGGCACATTCTGAGAGGGGGAAATGAATCCCCCTCCCAGAGGTGCGCGTTGTTGGGTTGGGTTGGCAAACAGGCCTTCATGTTGTTCTCAAAATTGGTTTCGCTTTGTCTGCATGATTTATAGGCAGGCCGAGGGGGGCGAACAATCCGGGGAGCTACGCCGCGATGCGACGGGACTCCTACGCACCGCTCATTAGGGGAATCCCCTACCGGGGTCGAAAGGCGCGGATTTTTCTCAGAAAGCCAATTACTTTTCATTACTTTTCCTTGCGCGGTGCGGAGAGCGCAGGCCATGATAAATCTCCTGAAGCCGGCGTGGCGGAACTGGCAGACGCGCTAGACTCAAAATCTAGTGGCCGCAAGGCCGTGTGGGTTCGACCCCCTCCGCCGGCACCATCTCGATGAAGCTGAAGCTTGGCTGATAAGTTGTTCGTTTTCTCGGAACAGCCTGGCGAGGGCTTGTCTGGATCGATAGTTACGAAAGCGGCAATGAGGCGGGATGCGCGCTCAGGCGGTCCTTAACGAACTCTGCTTGCGAGTGATGTAATCCTCGTTGTAGGCGGCCAGATTCTCCCTGAGATACTCGATCAGCTTTTCGGCTGGAAGCTGGCCTGGAGCACTGGGGGTATCGAGATAGCCGTAAGTCAAACAAGAGCCCAGTGTGGGGAAAACCGCTCGGGTATGAGTTCCGACACTGCCCATTCCCATCACGCAAAGTGGAACATCACCGGAAGACTCCAAGAGGGCCTTCAACGTCGCGATATCCGACGAATCCCGCACAATCGCAGAAATCTTGACGACGGAAGCAAATCTGGAAGCCGCGCTGACGACACTCAACAACTCAGCCTCGGGCGGAGTCCGCACGAAGTCGTGATAAGAGACAATCAACGCTTTCTCGAGGTCCTTTGCGACGTTGTAAACCGATTCAACTATTCCGCTCTTGAATTCAACATCAACCGCAGAGAGATGCTTAAGCGCCTCCTCGAATATCTTCGGGCGCCCTTCGTCTCCCTGTTTCCAATTTCCGCCTTCCGAGGCGTCGCGTAGTGTCACGATCACCGGTGTTCCTCCCGCCTCGATTCGCCGGCAAGCATTCAACCAGACCTCGGTGCTTTGATGACCAATCTTATCCAGGCGAGCCTCTACGATGTCGCAAGGCACCGCCTCAGCAGAGGATAACGCTGAAAGAGCGTCCAAGGAGGAGACGGTGCCCACCACTCTTGGGATGACTCCTATCTTCACATTCCCAAACTCGACGGTTTTCATCTGGAGCAGCTTCCCGGGATTGAATGAGGCCGCAGCCAATTCTTTAACAGCACGGGCAGTTGATAGTTAGAGCTTGTCCCAAAACGGCCTCACCCAAACTTTGTCGAAAACTTCGTCGGAAACTTTGTCGAGTAATGGAATGAATTTCGGGGCATTTCGACAAAGTTCGCGACAAAGTTTCCGACAAAGTTCAGGAGCATAACGCTC
>CAZCUL010000142.1:0-2759 GCA_964501475.1 uncultured Verrucomicrobiota bacterium
TGGACCATAGCGGGAGTTTCAGCGCGAAGGTTTATTATCCTTATTTATCGCTGGACGAACTGCCGGTTGCCGATGGGGGAACCGAGCAAGGCAAAGTTGCCTACGGCAAGTATTGTGTTGCCTGCCATCAGCCGAACGGAGCCGGGAACGCCGCAATCAATATCCCGCCGTTGGCCGGCTCGGAATGGGTTACCGAAGAGGGACCGGCACACCTCATTCGCATCGTGTTAAATGGCCTGACCGGCCCAATCGAGGTTAAGGGCGTCCAGTACAACAACACCATGCTCCCCTGGCGCGACACAATGGACGACGAAGAAATCGCCGCGGTGCTCAGTTATATCCGCAATGAATGGGGTAACCAGGCGCCTCCGGTAGAAACGGAACACGTCTCCGCCGTCCGCCAGGCCACGCTGGATCGCGCCAGTAATTGGACGGCGCAAGAGCTCTTCCAGATTCCACCTGGTATCTAGGGCTTGTCCCAAGAGCGTTATGCTCCTGAACTTTGTCGGAAACTTTGTCGGGAACTTTGTCGAAATGCCCCGAAATCCATCCCATTACTCGACAAAGTTTCCGACGAAGTTTTCGACAAAGTTTGGGTGAGGCCGTTTTGGGACAAGCTCTATCTAAGCCGTCGTTCCCGTCCGAGTCACCCCACGGGCGTCAAAGGGAAATTCAACATCTCTGCTGCCTCCCGCATTCGCTTGTCCGTGGTGCAAAGAGGCCAATCCTGGAGTTGATCGCACGCAGCCAGGTGCAATGCGTCCAAAGACCTCAGGGCCACTTCGGGATGGCATTGGCCCATGATTCGGTTGGCTCGGCGAAAGAGAGCTTCCCCCATGGGCGCCAATAGAATCGTCTCCTGCAAAATACTTCCTTCGAACGAAGCCCAGGCCCGCCGCCGCTCCGCAGGGGAGATTGTTTTCGAACGCTCCTTAAAAAGCAACGCGGACCACACCTCGGTATAGGCCAGAAAAGAAGAAGAGACAGGCTGGCCATCCGTCAATTTGCCGAAGAATTCACTGTCCGGCTCCGGCACAAAGAGCTTCACCAGGATAGCCGTATCGAGATACATAAAGCGTGGCGGGACCGGGCGCAGTCCTCTTTTCAGGGACGGCCGTCCCGATCCTCGCGCACGATGTCTTCAGCCCATGGTCCGCCCGATGCAGATTTCATGGAGCGGAGGAGGCCCCAATCCACGCGGAATGGTTTCCGGGTAGCTCTGAATGGAACCAGCTTCGCCTTCGGCTCGCCATCGCTGGTGATGACGATTTCCTGGCCTCGGGCCGCTTGTTCGAGGAGAGCCGACAGTTGATCCTTTGCAGCGCGCACATTCACCAGAACGGGCGGCTCCTCTTCAACTGCCGCCGCCTCTTTCAAGGCTGCTTTTTTCGGCGGCCTGGCCCCGTATCGGAATGTTTTCCTTTTCATAGGTCGCAATGTGGCCTCATGTAGCCTCATCTGTCAACTCAAAAACTTTCCGGCTTGTTGCCGTTCTGATTTAGTTGAAAAGTCGCGTCCTGTGAGAGTTTTATGTTACGCCCTGCTGTCAATTTGCGCCCCCGGCCTCTTCAGCGCGCCTTCACCAACCGCCCGCCTTGCTCCCCCGCCCGGAATTCCAATTGCCGAGGCAGACCGGGTGCCTCTCGAAGGGCGGGTCGATGAATTGCGCAGCGAGCTGGAGAATCTGCGCAAGGACATTTCAGGCGCGTCCGGACCTGCGCAACTGTGGCCGGATGTGGAAATTTTTCTGAAGGCAGTCGAGTGGCCTCTGCGCTATGGCGAGCTTTACCGAACAAACGAACCCGGCATTGCTTCAGGTTTGATCGAGGAGGCGCAAAGGCGGTTCGAGGCTCTGCGTGAGGGACGCGCGCCGTGGCTGACCGCGACAGGTTTGGTGATCCGCGGATATGTTTCGAAGATCGACGGATCCACTCAGCCCTACGCTCTCATCGTTCCGGCCACCTATCGTCCGGGTCACCCGCACAGGCTCGATATTTGGTTGCACGGGCGCGACAACCATCTGACCGAATTGAAATTCATTCATGACCGCCGGCGAATGCCAGGCGAATTTGCACCGCCCGATTCCCTCGTCCTTCATCCCTACGGGCGCTATTGCAACGCGTTTAAATTTGCGGGAGAGGTGGACGTGTTCGAAGCACTGGAGCATGTGCGGCGTCATTATTCGATTGATCCAAATCGCATCGCGGTTCGCGGATTCTCGATGGGCGGGGCGGGGTGCTGGCATTTGGCAGCCCACCATGCCAGTCGTTGGGCGGCTGCGGCGCCCGGCGCGGGATTTGCCGAAACGGCTCTTTACACCGGGATTTTGGAGAAGGAACCGGACCTGCCATGGTACGAACAAACTCTTTGGCATCTATACGACGCGACCGATTACGCGCCGAACCTGTTCCACTGTCCCACCGTTGCCTACAGCGGAGAGTTGGACAAACAAAGGCAGGCTGCGGACGTTATGGCAGGCGCGCTCGCCGCCTCGGGAATCACACTCAGACACATCATCGGCCCGAAAACTGCGCATAAATATCACCCAGAGGCGAAAGAGGAAATCAACCGTCGCGTGGACAAGATCGTCGCTGCGGGGCGTGATCCGCTTCCGCGGAAAGTGCGGTTGACGACGTGGACGCTGCGTTACCCGCGGATGAGTTGGGTCCTGGTTGAAGGGTTGGAGCGCCATTGGAGCAGGGCGGTGGTGGAGGCTGAGATCGATTCGGACCGGAGCATAAAGGTAAGCACACGAAACG
>CAZCUL010000143.1:0-6065 GCA_964501475.1 uncultured Verrucomicrobiota bacterium
CATGGCACCGATACGTAATAACCGCCGGAAGCTGCCAGGCTCCCCATCGACACCACCACCGGCTTGTCCGTCTCCTCCTGAAAGCGCGCAATCGCCTTGGCAATCTCGTCCGACGCCAGCACTTCTCCTCCGGGCGAATTCACTTTCAGTATCACCGCTTTGACCCGGTCGTCATCCGCAGCCACCTTCAACTGGTCCGCAATGAAATAGACCATGTTGTAGCCGCTGCGATCAAAAGTTTGGCTGGTAATGACCCCCTCAATCGGGATCAGCAGGACCTTGTTTCCGGAGTCATTGTGTTCAACCAGTATTTCCTCCAACCGAGGACCTCCCATCCGCGGCGCGCGCGGCCCGCTCACGAAATCTTCCAACATCGCCACTACCCAGCCCGTCACAATCACCGCCAGCACACAGATCAATACCAGCGACAGGATTTTCCAGCCGTTTTTGGGAGGTCGTCCCGGCAAACGCGCCCCCGGCTCCGCCGTTCTCACGGGCGGCAGCGGAGGAGGCGTCGAAGGTGGCACATCGCTGTCCATAGAGGCGGAAGCCTATTGAAATGCTCCGCTCAGAAGCAAGCGCGATTAATCCCCAAACCCGGGCCCATCGAGCCCCGCATCGGCGCCCAGCGGCGAAAGGATGCGTAGACGATCAGGAATGGATCGCCCGCTTCTCCACCGCCAGCGCGGCTTCCCGAAAGGCCTCAGCCAGGGTCGGGTGAGCATGGCAGGTGCGAGCCAGGTCCTCACTGCTCGCGCCGAACGAGATCGCCATGGCAGCTTCGTTGATCACGTCCCCGGCATGCGCGCCCAGGATATGCACGCCCAGAACACGGTCGGTCCTGGCATCCGCAAGCACCTTGACCTTGCCGGCCGTCTCACCCAAAGTCAGCGCCCGTCCGTTGGCACGAAACAAAAACGTGCCCTTCCGATACTCCACCTGCTGCTCTTTCAGCTCATCTTCCGTCTTGCCAACCGACGCGATCTCGGGATGCGTATAAACCACCGCCGGGATGGCCTCGTAATTGACATGGCTGCGGCCTGTGACGATCTGTTCCACACACGCGATCCCTTCCTCTTCGGCCTTGTGAGCCAGCATCGGTCCCGCCACCACATCACCAATGGCGTAAATGCCCGGCACGTTCGTTGCAAAATGTCCGTCCGTAACGATCCGGCCTTTGCGGTCTGTCTTCACACCCACTTTCTCGAGCCCCAACCCCCCGGTGTTGGGCTGGCGGCCGACAGCCACCAGCACACGGTCCGCATGAATCGGGTCTTTGCCTTTTGCTTCAATCAGGCACCGGTTGTCCCGCACTTCCGCGCCCGTAACCTTCGTGCCGAGCTGAAACAGCAATCCTTGTTTTTCAAAAATGCGATGCGCTTCTCCCGCTATCTCGCTGTCCATGCCGGGAAGAATGCGATCCAGAAACTCGAGCACGACCACCTTTGCGCCCAACCGCCGCCAAACCGAACCGAGTTCCAGGCCGATGTAGCCTGCGCCAATAACCACGAGCTGCTCCGGAACCGAATCATAACCCAACGCCTCCGTGCTTGTGCCAATGCGGCCCCCGTCGATCTCCACTCCTGGCAAGGCGGCCGGCTTGCTGCCGGTGGCGATCACGACATGCTTCGCTTCCAGTGTGATTTCCTCGCCATCGTTTCGCAGGGCGATCTGACCCGGCGCCGTTAATGTCCCTTCCCCCAGGTAGCGCGTGACTTTGTTCTTCTTGAACAAACTGTCGATGCCGCGCGTGAGTGTGGTCACTACCTGGTCCTTGCGCCGGAGCATCGCCCCGAGGTCCAGGCCCGGCTCGCTGACATTGATCCCGTGTTCGGGCAGGCGCTCTTTGGCAGACTGAAAAAGGTGGCTGGATTCAAGCAGTGCTTTGCTGGGAATGCAGCCGACCCGCAGGCAGGTCCCGCCCAAAGCTTTCTCCTTTTCGATACAGGCGACGTTCAACCCGAGTTGCGCAGCCCGGATCGCCGCCACATACCCGCCCGGCCCGGCGCCAATGACAACTAAATCGTGTTTAGGCGAAGCCATTCGCAGAACCCCTCTAGCGCAAATTGCCAGTCCCTGGCGCAGCGCGCGAATTCGCCCGAGCGCGGCTCTCCCCAGCCGCCGCCCTCGTGAATGCGAAGACCACCGGGGAGTCCGGCGTTGGCCATGCTTTGCGGCGCGCTGCGGCTGCGGACAGCCGCGTTGCATCGGTTGCGGCGTTGCCGCGCTCTACTGTATTGCAGATTGCCGCTCTGTGAGCGCCGGTGCCTTCCAGCGCGCGCCGACCAGCAGTCGGCGAAAGAGTCCGACTCCCAGTCTGCTCTCTCATTTCGAGTATTCCTTCAGGAATCCCAGAAACTCGCGGCGATGATCCTCTTCCCCGCCCAGGATTCCGATGACCATGTCTTGCGTCACGTAATCGCGCCCGTCACAAAGGCGGATGATCTTGTTGTATTGCTCGATGGCCGCCTCTTCTGCCTGGATCACGCCTTTGATCACCGCCACAACATTCGTGGCGTCTTTGGGCGGCTGGAGATAACGTTGCGAACGGGGATTGTCCAGTGAACCCGGCACCCGCCCTCCAATGGTCTTGATGCGCTGCGCCAATTGCTGAGCGTGCATCAATTCTACCGCCACGTCCCCGGCCAGCGCCTTTTTGATCACATCCGACCGCACCCCGTCCAGATGCACCGAGTTGGCGATGTAATTCTCGACCGTTTCCAATTCCATTGCGTAAGCCTTGACCAGCTCACGAATGATGTCCTGATTCGACTTCTTCGATTCTTTTGCCATAAATCCATTCTTTCAATCGTTCTCGCCCGCCTCGTCGTTCCTCGTGCAACTCCCGCTCGATTACGACACCGAGGACGATTTCCGATCGATGTTCTGGCGATTCTTCTCGTAACCAGGCGCCCTTGGCAAGCAGCGCGTCATTCGCGGCACACGCTTTCACGTCTGCCCGCGCGCCGACCTGGACGAGCGCGAGTTATCCATCTCCCTGTATCACGAGATCGTATCCCCCGATGAAAGGTCACGTCTGAGTCAGCCGGCGTGTGTTCTCGCCGGATTCTTTGCGGGCGATGAGGTCGGCGATGTAGGGCAGACGCGCCTCTTCCTTCAATTCCACCAGGTTCGCGGTCACTACGCCGGTGCGCGTCAAATGAATTCCCGTGAGCAGCACGCGATAAACGTAGAACAACGGGTTCACCCGCCGCGGCTCTTGTGGCTGCGCTGAGTGCCGTTTCGAAGAGCTTCCACTGCGTCTCCGCAAAGCCAAAGTAGTGATGCGAGAGGTGCCGGGTGATCACTCCCGTAGCAGCCGACGTAAGGAGACTCTGACTTGTCCCGGATTCAGAGTGAGTCTCGTCACCTCAATCATCCGGATGCTCCCACGCGCGAAAGAACAACCGTGGCACGCCGTTGGTCAGCGGATAACTCAACGGATACATCCCCCTCGTCGTTGTCGATCACCATCCACGCCTCCCAATCGACCAGGTTCGTGGAGGTCTCGATCGTGTAAAGCTCGTTCCCGCTGTAGAGCGTAAATCTCAACGACTCGCCTTCCCGCGTCACGTCGCGAATCACCGCCGCCGATTGGCGGATTTGCAGGAAGAGCGAACCGGATTCCCCGTTCCGGCCATCGACGGCGATCCAATATAGCTGGCCCGGAACGGGCTGAAATCTCACCTCGCTCCATGTCCCCTCGCCTTGATCGTCATTGCTCGCGATCTCGACCAGCGAACTCAAGGAATCCCCGGTGTAAACCGCCAGCAAGGTGTCGAAGTGACTGAGGGCCGTGGTGACGATGACGTTTCTCGGATTGGACGGGCGGAATGGAAACCACAAGGACCGACCGCGGGGTTGTCCCGCGTGCCATGGCTCGCCCTCCTCTCTCGTCGCGTGCACCGTGCTCGATTGATGCAGGGTCAAATGATCATCCAACAGTCCCGCCCCTTCGAAGTCGTCGTTGACCGGCACCCCGAACCACCAGTGAATTCATAGGCCCCCTCTTCTCCCGTCGCGCTGTCTATCCGCACGTGATACAGCGTGCCGGACGCAGCCGTAAACGTCACCCGGCTCCAAGTTTCACCCGGCACGGCATTGTCATTGAGCGCGACCTCCGCTAACTCCGCCAGCGTGTCGCTTGTGTAAACCGAAAGCACCGTGTCCACCGTGCTCTCCCCGCGTGTCGATGGTCATGGGCCCGTCGCCGGGCGCGACCCATTGAAACCACACCGAACGTCCGCCGTGCGGCAGCGGTTCTTCTGGCTCGGCCGTCGCGGCGGTGTTGAACGCGCGCCGCTCTCCCGATTGCGGCTGTCCTACGCTATGTTCCTCCGGTTCATGGTCCCCATGCGCGTCTCAAGTTGGAAGTCGAGGCTTCCCGTGATTCTTTTGCACCCGCACCCGCATCCGCCCGTGGCGGGTGTGGTCCGGTTCGATGGCCATAGTGCAATTTTTCGCAGCGTCGCGGTCATGGTGAACATCTGCGACGATTTTGGCGGGTCTATACTTCCAGGAGCATGCGCGCCGGGTTCTCGATGGCGTCCTTGATTCGACGCAGGAAGGTCACCGCTTCCCGGCCATCCACAATCCGGTGATCGTAGGTCAGCGCCACGTACATCATGGGGCGAATGACCACATTGCCTTCCCGCGCCACCGGCCGTTCCTGAATGGTGTGCATTCCCAAAACGCCGCTCTGCGGCGGATTCACAATAGGCGTGGATAACAGCGACCCATAGACCCCGCCATTGCTGATGGTAAATGTTCCGCCCTGCAGTTCTTCTGGCTTGAGCTTGTTCTCCTGGGCGCGCCGCGCAAACTCGCCAATGGCCACCTCCAATTCCGCAAAACTCATTCGCTCCGCGTTGCGCAGCACTGGCACCACCAGTCCTTTTCCTCCGCCAATGGCCACGCCCATATCGTAGTAATTCTTGTAAACGATGTTCGTCCCCCGCACTTCGGCATTCAATTGCGGAGTCGCCTTCAAAGCATCGACCGCCGCCTTCACTAAAAACGACATGAACCCGAGCTTGACGTTGTATTTCTTCTGAAAAGCCTCTCCGAACTCCTTCCGCAACGCCTGCACTGCCGACATATCGATCTCGTTCATCGTGGTCAGCAAGGCCGCCGCCCGCTGCGCTTCGACCAAACGCTGCGCCACCGTCCGCCGCAGCGGCGTCATCGGCACCACTTCTTCTTCCCGGTCTCCCTCCGTGGCGCGCTCAGGCGCGGACTCCGCAGCGCGGCGTTCCTCCTTCCGGCCAGGTTTCGCTTCAGGTTTAGCCTCGGGTTTGGCTTCTTTCTTTTGTTCCTCGACATGCCGCAGCACATCTTGCTTCAACAACCGGCCGCCCGGCCCGGTGGCTTCGACTTCCTCCGCGCGCAAACCATGCTCCTCCAACGCTCGTTGCGCCGCCGGCATGATCTTCGGCCCCGGCTCTCGTTCCCTCTGTTCCTCGCGCTCAGTTTCTTTGTCTTCGTCTTCCTCGACTTCGGTTTCCTTGCCCTTCGCCGTGTCTTCTTTGGCTTCTGCCGACGGAGTCTCCTCTGCCTCCCGTTTCGTTTTACTGGCGGGTGCTTTTCGCTCTTTCGCTTCGGGCTCCCCCTCGGGTTTCTTCTCTGCCTTCCCGTCCTTGCTCAACTCGCCAATCACCTCGCCCACCCGCGCCGTCTCGCCCTTTTGCTTTAAAACCTTTGCCAGAACGCCCGCTTCCGGAGCCGGCAATTCCACGGTCGCCTTTTCGCTTTCGAGCGTCACCACCGGCTCGTCTTTCTCCACCCGGTCCCCCTCCTGTTTGAGCCAGTCGCCGATCTCGACTTCGGTGATCGATTCTCCGACGTCGGGGATTTTCAATTCAATAGCCATAAGCAAATCCGTTTTAAACCTATTCAGTGCCAAATGCCTCTTCGATCAATTCGGACTGCTCCTGTTTGTGGCAGGCAGCCGATCCGGTGGCCGGGCTCGCCGATGCCGGCCGGTAAATTCCCGCGAATGGAAACATTCCAAACATCCTTTTCCCAAACTGCACCCGCATGAACCTCCAGGCGCCCATGTTCTCCGG
>CAZCUL010000144.1:0-8420 GCA_964501475.1 uncultured Verrucomicrobiota bacterium
GGCTACATTCGTCTTCTTCACCGAACGCTGGAACGAATTGCAGGTGGGCACACCGGGAGGCAAAGCTCTGGAGACGGTTCGAATTCCCGAGGAGTTCTTGAAGTGGCCCGGATCACCGCGCGACCCCCGCCAGGGCGATCCGATGATTACATTTCGTTACGATCAGAGTTTTGAATTCATTGACGCGATTGTAAACCAGCGCGAATGCCGGCCTTCCTTCTTGGATGGGCTCCGCGTGCAAGCTGTCATGGATGCCGCGGTAAAGTCGGTCGAGGAGAACGCCTGGATGGAAGTCATGCCATCGGAGACAAAACCGCAGCAGGAGAAGGAGCTTCGAGCCGAATGAAAACGGCCGTCATTACTGGAGCGGGCAGCGGCGTAGGCCGCGCAGTGGCCATGCGGCTCGCACAGGCGGATTGGAATATCGCGCTGGTCGGACGGCGGAAGCAAACCCTCGATGAAACGGCCTCTCTTTCCGGCCATCCGGAACGCTGCCTGGTCCTGCCGTGCGATATTGGGAACGTCGAGGCCGTGAACGAAATGGCGAAGCAGGTTTTCGCCCGGCTCCAAAATGTTTCCGTTCTCGTCAATGCGGCCGGGACAAACACTCCCAAACGCAGCCTCCGCGTCCTCAGGCTCGATGATTATCATCGATTACTCGAGACAAACCTGCATGGCGCTTACTATTGCATCCAGGCGTTTCTTCCCGCAATGCGCGACGCCCGATCCGGAACGATCGTGAACGTCGTTTCAGACGCCGCCAAACAAGCTTCGCCCAAAGCGGGCCCGGCCTACGTGATGTCCAAATTTGGCCTGGCCGGATTAACGCAATCGATCAATGCCGAGGAACGGACCCACGGCGTCCGCGCCTGCGCCGTTCTCCCCGGCGACATCGACACGCCATTGCTCGACTTGCGGCCCGAACCTCCCCCGCCCGAAGCGCGCGCCAAGATGCTCACCGCTCAGGACGTCGCCGAATGCGTGCTGCTGGCCATCAACCTGCCCGAGCGCGCCGTCATCGAGGAAATCCTGATTCGTCCCCGAGGCTGATGTGAGGCTGATGCCTACACCCCGCTCCGTAAGAATGGTCGCAGTGGTTGAGAGCAGGTGGGCAGCTTCTTCCTTTTCCAAGAAGTGGAGTTTCCGAGTACTCCCTGCTTCTCATCGTGCTGCCCTGAGGCTGGCACCCTTTAGGCTCTGCACATCAACGCTTGGAATGGCTGCAGCGATGGCTCGCAGCCTGCCGCCAGTTTGACACCCACTTGATGACATTTAACGTTTGGGCAATGGATAAAGGCGCCAATATTCCTCCGGGCAACGTCGTTTCCGAATTGCAAAAGCACGTGTTGATCGATGGCTTTCGCGTCGTCATCGATCTCGAGAAAAGCCGCGGCTGCAGGATGGTTGACGCGGTCACCGGCCGTCCGCTTCTGGACCTCTACGGGTTCTACGGCTCGTTGCCGATCGGCTACAACCACCCGCATTTTGACCGGCCGGACGTGCAAAAGGATTTGTTGCAGGCCGCTCGAACCAAGGTTGCCAACTCGGACGTTTATTCGGTCCATTACGCCAGGTTTGTCAGCGCCTTCAGCCGGGTGGTCGGTTTGCCGCCACTGGAGCGTTATTTCTTCATCGATGGCGGTGCGCTCGCGGTCGAGAACGCGCTGAAAGCGGCCATGGATTGGAAGGTGCGCAAGAACCTGGCCGCCGGACGGGGCGAACGCGGCACGGACATTCTCCATTTCGAAGGCGCCTTTCATGGCCGGAGCGGTTACACGATGAGTCTGACCAATACCGACCCGCGCAAGACGCAATATTTCGCAAAGCTCGACTGGCCTCGCGTGCCGGCGCCCTGCATCGACTTCTCAGTGCCCGAACCGCATCGGACCGAAGTCGTCGCGCGGCAGGAGAAGGAAGCGGAAGCGCGCATTCGCGAAATCATCAAAACCAGGGGCGCCGATATCGCGGCGATCATCATCGAACCGATTCAAGGCGAAGGAGGGGACAATCATTTTCGAGGCGAATGGCTGCGAACGTTGCGGCGAATCTGCGACGAGAGCGACATCCTGCTCATCTATGACGAAGTCCAGACTGGGATGGGCATTACCGGGAAGAGCTGGTGTTGCGAACATTTCGACGGGGCGCTGCCGGACCTCCTGGCGTTTGGAAAAAAGGCGCAGGTCTGCGGGGTGATGGCCGGTCCGCGTTTGGATGAGGTGGCGGAAAATTGCTTCCGCGTTTCGAGCCGGCTGAATTCGACCTGGGGCGGCAATCTCACAGACATGGTGCGCTCGACGCATTGCCTGCACATCATGGAACAGGAGTGTCTGGTGGAGAATGCGGCGGAAATGGGACAATTGATTCTGGGAAGGCTGGATGAATTGGCCGCCCGCGAACCCATGATCTCGGCCGTGCGCGGTCGCGGATTGATGATCGCTTTCGACCTGCCGGACGCTGAAAAGCGGGAGCAGTTTTATCGCGGGTTGTTTGAAATCGGCTTGCTGGCGATTCGCTGCGGCGACCGCTCGATTCGCTTTCGCCCGGTCCTGGATATTAAAGAAGACGACATCGCGGAGGCCATGGCGCTTTTAGGCGAACAGTGCCGTCGTATGCGCGCGGGCGAGACATTGCCGGCGGGTTCTGTGACGTTTGCGAGCGGAGCCGCGGCGGTTGCGTCTGAGACCAAGACAAGTGACATTGAAGCGGCACCCGCGGTGGACGGGGAGAAAAAGGGTTAACCATTGATGCATAGTTGGCTTCGCAATTTGAAATTGCAAAAGGTCAACCCCGGCGTCTTCAACGGGGAATGGGGCGGCACAGGTCCGGTTACGGAACGCATTTCGCCGATTGACGGAAAACCGATTGCTTCCGTTCGCGAAGCGGGCGGAGACGACTACGAACAGACCATCATCCGCGCGCAGGAAGCGTTCTTGAAATGGCGGGCGACCCCGGCGCCTGTGCGCGGGGAAACGGTCCGGCGCTTCGGAAACGCTTTGCGCGAAGCGAAGTCCGACCTGGGCAAGCTCGTCACGCTGGAAACGGGCAAGATCCTGGCGGAAGGCGAAGGCGAAGTGCAGGAGATGATCGACATTTGCGATTTTGCGGTCGGTCTCTCCCGCCAACTTTATGGTTTGACGATCCAATCCGAGCGGCCGGCACATCGGTTGATGGAACAGTGGCATCCCCTCGGATTGGTTGGGGTGATTACCGCGTTTAATTTTCCGGTGGCCGTCTGGTCATGGAACAGTGCATTGGCCGCCGTCTGTGGCGATGCGGTCATTTGGAAGCCGTCCAACAAGACACCGCTCACGGCCATCGCCGTAACGCATCTGGCAGAGCGGGTTTGCGCGGAAACAGGAGCTGATCCCGCGATCTTTTCGTTGCTGATCGGCGACGTGCCCGTCGTGGGCGAGCCGCTGACAGCGGATCGCCGCGTGCCCTTGATTTCGGCTACCGGTTCCTGCGCCATGGGCCGCCGGGTTGCGGAGACGGTCCATGGACGGCTGGGGAGAACCATTTTGGAATTGGGCGGGAACAATGCGGTGATTGTGACGCCGAGCGCGGACCTCGATTTGGCGTTGCGCGCCATTTTCTTCGGCGCCGTGGGCACATCGGGTCAGCGCTGCACCTCGACCCGGCGGGTCATCGTCCACGAGTCTCTTGAGAAGACGCTGCGGCAGCGTTTGATCGCGGCCTACAGCTCGATTCGGGTTGGGAATCCGCTCGAGCCGGAAACGGTGATGGGGCCGCTGATCGATCAACAGGCAGTTCAGGAAATGGCTCATTCCATGGCTCGGTTGCAGAACGAGGGCGGGCAACTGCTGTATGGGGGAGAACCTCTGGACGGGAAGAAATATCCCGGCGGCTGCTACGTCACTCCGTGCATTGCCTTGGCGCGAAACGAGTTTCCGATCGTCCAGGAAGAGACGTTCGCTCCCCTGCTCTATCTGATTTCCTACAAGACGTTCGACGAGGCGATTGCGATGCACAACGACGTTCCCCAGGGACTTAGCTCGGGAATCTTTACCAACGACCTGCGCGAAGCAGAAGAGTTCCTCAGCGTCTGTGGGAGCGATTGTGGAATTGCCAACGTCAACGTTGGCACGAGCGGCGCAGAGATCGGCGGCGCGTTCGGCGGGGAGAAGGAAACCGGCGGCGGGCGCGAAAGCGGCAGCGACGCCTGGAAGAGCTATATGCGGCGCCAGACCAACACCATCAATTACTCGAAAGAGCTGCCGCTGGCGCAAGGCATTCGCTTTGGAAACGGCCTTAGCTCGTTCGACGAAGAAGGCGAAGTCGAGAAAAAGGAAAACTAAGATATGCCAACTCCTTCTGCCGAACCAAAAAGTGCGCCTGCGGCAAGCGAAACCGCCATGGACCGCGAAAAGCGCTTCGATTGGCCTCTTTGTTACGAAGCCGAGGAAGGGGTGCTCTCGCTGATCGGCGCTTTTGTGGCGCGGAATCGTTTCGTCCGCAGACTGGACCAGCGCATGCGCGACGAGACGGGGACCTTGCTTATCGACTGGGTCGATCACTTGATCGTTTCGCCCCAAGCCGAGGAAAAGCTGCGTGCCGCCGGTTTTGAAGAAGATCCCTTGGGCGAGGCAGCCCCGGCAATCGTTGTCCTTCACCATCCAGAGGCCTTGCTGCCGCGGGTCCTGATCGATGGTAGCGCCGGATCGGCGGAATACCCGCTGGCGCTGGCCTTGCGGGCGGACAGCGTAGCGGATTTCGCGGTCGCCCACCGATTGGCCGGGGAACCGGAAGGCGAACCGCTGACGCGCTATCGCGAGCTTTCAGTATCTAAGGAGAACCAAGCGCGACTGTTGGTTGTCGAACGGCGCGGTTATCGCGGTTACCTGCCCACTGCGGCCAAACTCGGCGAAGTGGAGGCTTTGTTAAAAGTCAGGGAAATGTGGCGGTTGAGACAGCGTACTTTTGCGGACGACGGAGAGGGCTGCCGCCAAACAGATGCTCTGCTCGATCGGGTCATCGAAATGGCAGGCCGCGGCCTGGCGTGCCATCTGGTCTTCGAAGTCGAGCGCGAGTATTGGCAGCGCCGGAACCGCGCGGCGCAAATTCAAAAGGCCCGCCAGGACAATCTGGGTCTCGGCTGGGCGAACCATGATCATCACACATTCCGCAGCTCGCGCCGCCATTTTCTCGACCTGATGCGGGCCTGGGAAAAACTGGGATTCGAGCGGCGCGAACGTTACTACGCCGGCGCGCAGGCGGGATGGGGTGCGCAAATCCTGGAGCATCCTGTCGAGGGAATCGTCACCTTCAATGATGTCGATCTGGCGCCCGAAGAGACGGAGATTGATTTCTCACGTGAGCCGCTTCCTCCCAACCAAGGGCTCGGGACGATTGGGCTTTGGGTGGGACTGCACGGCGAAAGCTTTCTCGAGGCGGGCATGCATCATCTCGAGTGCCGATTCGACCACGCGCTGCTTCGGGATCAGTTGGCCGGGTTGCAGGTCAATACCATGAAGCCTTTCTCGGACCTCCCGTTTCTGAAGCAGGCTTTCACTGAAGGCGAACACTGGCCGGTGCGGCGCGAACGAGCCGAGCGCCTGTTGAAAAACGGTTTGATTGATGAAAAGCAGTTTCACCAGTTTGTCGCCGAGGGCGCGATTGGGAGCCATTTGGAAAACCTGCAGCGTCGCGCCGGCTTCAAGGGGTTCAATCAGAAGTCCGTCAGCGTCATTATCGAAGCCACCGATCCACGGAAGCAGGGACGGGCGGATTGAGGAGATTAGGATTAGGGAGAGTTCTTCTCTGACACCGTGGTCGTTTTCCTCCCCTGAGGAGTTGAGGTGACGAACTCAATTTCAAAACAATCGAGCAAGGCGCCCGGCGACAAGGCGATTCTTCTGTCTCTATTCATCGCCCGGTGTGGCTCGGACGCGCCCAGTCGTCCTTAGGTGGACGGCAAGATTGAACTTCAGCCCCCTCTTGTTCCCTTCCCGTTCCGGTGGATGGACAGTCATCGTTCCGTGTGTATCAGGGGCGGACGAAAGTTCAAACTGAATCAGTAAAGTCCCATCCGCGTTTTCGATGAATCTCAAATCATCGAACGGTTTCAGCTTTTCGACGGTTTCCGGTGACACTTGGGTTACCGCGGACTTCAATTCGGCATCGTTCTCAGGCCAACGTCCAGTAACAACGTAGAAGGCGGTTGCCGCCGTTGCCAAATTCCATGCGGGACCTCCAACGTCCTCGAAGGCCCAACTGATTGGATCTTTCCCTGACGCTGATTCGACTCTTCCCGATGTCGTGTGACATCCGGAATTCACCATCCACAATAACCACCACACCCAAATCAATCTCATAGCCTGTTTGAGCCGGAAAGGCCCGTCCGACGTGCTCGACCGCGCCATTCGATGAGCAGCGCTCTCGTCGTTCCGAAACCTCATCACAAGCTCCTGGCCGATGTCAATTGTCAGATTTCGAGATGTGATGTGATCCCGCTGCCCGGCATTCGGAGGCCTCGAACGCCTTCAATCTGTAGGAGACAACATCAGGACTCTGACTTGGTTCCGCGTCCGATCGCCGGCGAACACGGCCAAAGAATGAGTCTCGTTACCTCGTCTCCTACAAAATGGAGGGGTCTTCTGGAATGGCGCGCCACAGACCCCCGGGCCAATCAATTGTCAAATTTCGCGATGTGACGGCGATGAGTATGGGCGTCATTCCGATTCGGAATGCAACTGCCACAAAAGCTTTACCGCTGTGTCGGCCAATAGTTCGCCTGAGCCCTCGGCACAACGGGCGCTGACCACTTCGTAGTTTCCCTGCGGATACGCCCGGCGGGAGGGGACATAACCGATGCTGCCGTTCGCCAACTCCGCAATGATCGTATAGGGGAACGGCGAATCCTGTTTAATGCGCAACCCCAGTTCGACAAAGATTTCGCCCGGCAACGATACCCAGGCAACGTTGCCCAGGACGATGGTTTGGACCTCGACCTCGAGCGGCTTTCCTTCGCGAGCTGCGATATCCAGGACCTTGAAGGCCCAGACTTTTTCCAGGAACTTGGGTTCGTCCTTGCCGCCGTAGCGCCGGACGATGGCGCGCGCCTTTTCGACATCGTTCGCGGCCAGCTCAGGAAGAGGCAGGTGGACAATCTCGCTGCGGACACGAACGCTGCCGGCTTCGATGGGTTCCAGTTCCGGCCACCTGCGGAGGACTTCACCGGCCAGGATGGTTCCCATGCGCGCCGCGTTTTCGTGGCCTTTCTGCGGCTGCTTCCAACGGACGTTGATGTGATTCACATCGCCGCAAGTTCCGGCAGTGAAGACCGTGAGCATGTTGGTGCCTTTGAAGGCGGCCAGGGACCTGGAAAGCGTATAAGGCAGGTCAGCAGAAATCTGCAAACCGCCCACGTTGTCCAGGTGGACGGCGTAGTTTACGTAAGTGGCAATGGGTTCGCCTTTGCTCGTGGCAAAATAGACGAACGGCACGGAGGGATCGATTGGCCCGGCGGGTTTGATTATGCCGGGATTGAGTTTGCCCGGGTTCCAGCCTACGGACCCATCGCGCATATGAAACCGGCGGTTGAAAGCGATGGAGTCTTCATGACCGATGGCGGCAGCGGCGGAGGCGGGTGTGAGCGCGGTTTGGGCGTTGGAGACGCTTTCGGCGATCCATTCCGGCAAGCGCGAGAGATACCCGGCCGATTTGTCCGAGGCGCCGCCCAGCGCTTCAGTGCGCGCGGAACGGTCGCGCAAGACTGGACCGGTGTGGGCATGGGTGGCACTGATCATTACATTGGCCCCGGGTATGCCTGTGGCCTTCTCGATCTTTCGACGCGCCTCCTCGACCAATGGACGCGTGGTACTGATCAAGTCCAGAGCCACCAAGGCCGCCCTTTCGTTTCCGGCTTCGAGCACGATTGCTTTGGCGTAGAGGTCGTCATGGACGCCCGCGGCGGCGCGTTCGTGGTAATAGCCGGCCATGGGTGTGCCTTCGGAAGGTGTGATGACGACAGCGGCGGCACCGACACGAAGTTCGGCGGCCGAGCCAGCAGCACCGCCGGCAAGGAGCCAGCACAAGGGCAAAAGGAATGAGAGGTATTCGCGCATGCGATTAGTAGATGGTGATCCGCGGCGGAAAATCAATTCGCGGTTTCCTTGCAGGACAGCGCGTCCCGCCTCTCCCGTGTAAGAAACGAGCCTGCGCGGAAGAAAGAGGGAGGGCATTATGAGCGATGGAACGCGGGCAAACAAAGCTATTGAAATCAGGAAAAGGGGGGAGGCGGGACGCGCTATCCTGCGTTCCGGAGCAATTTGGTTTGCCGGGTCTGAAGGTCGCAAGTTAAACAAGGCAGGTTCTATCTATGAAAGCTCCGCCCTCGGTTGAGGCAAACAACGGCCTGCGATTAATCTCCCCGAAGCTTGCCCCTCCGTTGGACCCTTCCT
>CAZCUL010000145.1:0-11504 GCA_964501475.1 uncultured Verrucomicrobiota bacterium
GCACCGTGAGCCCCAGCAATGTGGTTTTCTGGTGCAGCGACAGTTCCATGGTGCCAGCGGCATGCGGGGGCACGATTTTCCGGACTAATTCCGTGCTCGACGAGTGCAGCAATGTGGTTAGTTGCGTGCAGATCATCACCGTGCGCGACAGCACGCCGCCCATGATCACCTGCCCGACCAATTTTAGCGTGCAATGCCCGGAGGACGTGCCCGCCTGCCCGACGAATCTGGCCCAATTCCTGGCCATGGGCGGCACGGCAAGCGACAACTGCGACACCAATCTGGAATATCGTTGCTCGGATGGTCCGCTGGTGGGCGGCCCGTGCGGCGGCACCATCACCCGCACCCATACGGTTTACGACGAGTGCACCAATTCGGCGAGCTGCATGCAAATCATCACCGTCAACGACACCACCCCGCCGATGATCACCTGCCCGACCAACGTGCTGGCCGAGTGCGACCAGATGCCCGACGCCGGCTTCACCAATGGCCAGTATTGCACTTACACCCAGGGCGGCTGGGGCCAGGGCGCTGACGGGATGAATCCCGGCACGATCCGGGACAACAACTTCACCAACGTTTATCCGGCAGGTTTTGTTGAAGTGGGCATTCCAGGTCCGACCGGCTTTTCCATGACCTTCACCTCGGCGGCCGCCATTGAAGCGTATCTGCCGGCCGGAGGAATGCCGGCGGCGTTGACCAACGATCACCTTAATCCGACCACCACCGAAGCGGGCATCTTTGGCGGGCAGGTTCTGGCCTTGCAGTTGAACGTCGATTTCAGCGACGCGGGCGTGACCCAAGGGCCGGGCGGACCGTTCGGGGATTTGGTCTATAACGACATGAGTTCGCCGCTCTTTGGCAAGACGGTCCGGGAGATTCTGGACATTGCCAATCAGGCCCTGGGCGGGGGGGATGTCTCCTCCAACAACGTCACCATCAAAAACGACCTGAACATGCTCGTGACCAGCTTGAATGAAGCTTTCCGCGACTGCCAACCCAGCGACTGGGCACAGATGAACCTGGTCCCGCCCAACCATTCCAGGCCGCCCTTCATGGGCACCGGTCAGGCCACAGCCACAGACAACTGCACCACCAATGTGCTCATTACCTTCCACGACGTGACCTTGACGAATGCCTGTGGAAAGGTGATCGAGCGCACCTGGACGGCCACCGACAGTTGCAGCAATCAAAGTTCCTGCGTCCAGACCATCGCAACCGCGGACACCACCCCACCGACGATCACTTGTCCGACCAATATTGTCAGTTGCGACCCATACGTCACTCTCCCCACACCCAGCGCCACGGATAACTGTGATCCGAACCCACGGGTTGAGTGCGCGCGCCATGATGGAAAGGGCCTGGATCAGCCTTATCCAGCAGGCACAACCACGGTGACCTGCACCGCGACCGACGCTTGCGGCAACACCAATGCCTGCAGCTTTACCGTCACCGTCATCCACGAAAGTTTCAGCGGCCCCGAAGATAAAACCGCCTGCGCTGGCAGCGACGTCACTTTCTGTACTGAAGAGAGCGAAAACAACGTGGTGCGCGCCCAAAACGGCACGAACGGAATTAGCCACGCCGTTACTTACCAATGGTGTAAAGACGGCCAGCCTTTGGCGGGAGAAACCAACGCCTGTCTGACCTTGACCAATGTGATGTCTTCTGACGCGGGTGAATACTGCGTGAAGATAAGGGGCACCTGCCAGACCGTGACCAATTGCGCCAGGTTGACTGTGCTCAGCAACACCACCGTGCGCCTGGAGTTTCTGGCCGGCACCAACTGCGTCTTGCCAGACCCGGCGACGCAGCAAACCAACCCGATCTGCATGGTGGCAGTGGACGGATTCCCCGACAGCTTCATCAAGGCGACACTGAGCAACGTGCCCGCCGGCCTTTCCATCACCAATGGCACCTACCTCGGCTGGTGCGTGGACTACTTCAACTTCATCGGAGCCAATGTGCTCTACAAACCGATCTTTTACTCAAGCCACGGCCCGCTTCCGCCGCACCTGCAGCATCCCAATTGGGACAGGATCAATTACATCCTCAATCATAAGCAGGGGAACGCCATCGATATTCAAACGGCCATCTGGCACTTCATCGGCGGGCCGGTGCCCGCCAGCGATCCGGTTTACCATCCGCCCAGCGCCACGGCGCTGGCGATCATCGCTGATGCCAACGCCAACGGCACAGGGTTCGTGCCCGGCCCGGGACAAGTTACGTCGGTCCTCATGGATTTGGGCACCAATGTGCAGATGAACGTGATTGAAGTGCCGTGCGATGCGATTGATCCGTGCAAACCTGGAACATTCACGGTCTGCGCCATCCCGTTCGGAACCGCTCAGTTCAGCTACATGTGGTTGAAAGACGGCATCATGATACCCGGCGCGACCAACCAATGCTTCACTTTCACGAACGTGACCCCGGCAGATGCTCAGCGGCATTGCGTAAAAGTCATCGGGGGCATTTGTGGACCGGTCACCAACTGCATTGTCCTGGACTGCCCGACCAACATTTTCGCCATCGGCCCCACCAACCAGGTCGCCTGTCCTGGCGATGATGTCACCTTCTGCACCACGCCCGGCGGCACCGGGCCGTTTGCTTACCAGTGGTTCAAAGAGGGAATGACTTTGGACGGTCAGACAAACCAATGCCTGATGCTGACGAACGTGATGCACGGCGATGCGGGCGAGTATTGTGTGCGTGTCAGCCGGGCCTCGGATAACAATAACATTCAGCCCACCACCGGGGACGGCCCGCCGCCGTCTGACGAAGAAAGCGTGACGAATTGCGCCACGCTTACGGTGTTAACCAACACCACGGCCACAGGGCCGACCAACCAAGTTGCTTGCCCAGGCCAGAATGTCACCTTCTGCACGACCGCGTCAGGAAGCGGCCCGTTCTCATATCAATGGTGCAAGAACGATTTGGCTCTTGCCAGCGAGACAAATGCCTGTCTGACCATGACAAACGTCACAGCCGCTGACGCAGGCGAGTATTGCGTGAAAGTCACAGGCGCCTGTAACAGCGTGACCAATTGCGCGACCCTGACGGTCTTGACCAACACCACCGCCACAGGGCCGACCAACCAAACGGTCTGTCTTGGAACCAACGTCACCCTTTGCACGGAGGCCTCCGGCAGCGGCCCCTTCACTTACCAATGGTGCAAAGACGACGTGCCGATTTCCGGCCAGACCAACTCCTGTCTGAACCTGACCAACGTGATGTCTGCCGATGCCGGTGAGTATTGCGTGAAGGTGACCGGCGCTTGCAATAGCGTGACCAATTGCGCGATGCTGATGGTGATCGATTGCGCGCCACCACCGCCGACTCCGGACCAGCTTTGCTCGCTCGGTCAAGGTTTCTACGGGAATGCCGGCGGCAGGTTTGACGGCGTCGAGACGCCTACGCTTCTTACCAATCTCATCCCACAAGGCAATCCAGTGGTGGTGGGAAAACCCGGCCGGTCCCTCACCATCCCGCAGGACTCGATTCCAATTCTCATCGAACGCCTGCCCGCAGGCGGAGTGCCGGACACGCTGCCGGACAACGGGGATCAGAATCTGAACACGGCGACGCTTCCGTTGGATAACAAGGGAGAAAAATTCAGAAACGTCCTTCTTGGCCAAACCATTGCCCTTTCCCTGAACGTGCGCCTCGACACCAACCTCATGAATTTTGAGCTGGAAGCGCTCTTCTGCACGGAAGGAGAAGGGGGCGATGTGCAGGCATTTACCATCCCCGCCACGGTCTTGCTTGCGCTCAATGACCCTATGCTTGGCATCAACGATCAATCGGTCAAAGGGCTCTTGGAGCTGGCCAACCGCGCATTGGCGGCCCAATCCACAGGAGCGGCAAGCTTGAGCGACATCAACGACGCGGTGACGGCGATCAACGAAGGTTTTGACGAGTGCCGCACCATTGTAGAATGCCCCGAGGTCCTTCCCGAAGTGGTCCGTCCGCAAAATGACCCGTTCCTCAGCACCCTTACGCTCTCCACCGGCGCCAGCACCAGTTCCGGGACCAACAAGCGCGCCACTACCGAAGCGAACGAACCGGCTCACGGCGACGAACCCACGGGTTGCTCGGTTTGGTGGAAATGGACCGCCCAGGTGCCCTGCTATGTCACCATCGATACGATGGGAAGCGACTTCGATACCTTGCTGGCCGTTTACATGGGCTCGTCTGTCTCGAATCTGACTAATGTAGCCAGTTGCGATGACGCCAATGGCAAGCGGACGAGCCGCGTTATCTTCAAAGCCACGCCGGGAACACCCTACCTGATCGCCGTGGACGGTTACTTCAGTGAATATGGCAATATCGGGCTGGGCATTGCGGTAGCCGATCCGCTCGCGAATCTGGTCCGATGCGCCGGCCAAAGCGCCACTTTCGCCGTCCTCCTGAATGATCCATCGCTCCGCTATCAGTGGAGGCATGACGGAGCCGCCTTGGCGGGCCAGACCAACAGTTCCATCACCATTGCGTCCGTCACGCCGGCTGATGCTGGAACTTATTCAGTAGGCGTGACCGGAGACGGCGTGGACTTTACGGACAGCGCTACCCTTACGGTCCAGTCACCGGTCACCGCGACTCCGTTGACAGGCCTGGTCCGACAAAGCGGCGAAAGCGCCACCTTTAGCACCACCGCTGGCGGGACCGGGCCGTTCACCTATATGTGGTTTAAGGACAGTGTTCTGATCGGCGGAGCAACGGAAAGCTCGCTCACCATTACCAATGCCAGTGCCGCCGACGCGGGCACGTATTGCGTGAAGGTGAGCGGCGCCTGCGGCAACGTCACCAATTGCGCCACGCTCACCGTTGAGCAACCGACTTACACCATCACGGTGAATGCCGCTCCAACCGCCGCTGGCACCGCCAGCGGCGGCGGCATCTATTCCGCCGGTCAGAACGTCGTGTTGACCGCCACGGCCCACGCCGGGTACGGCTTCGCGAATTGGACGGAAAACGGCGGCGTCGTGAGCAGTTCGGCAAACTACGCGTTCACTGCGGCAGCGAATCGCTCGCTCGTGGCCAACTTCACCAATGCGCCCGCCCAAGGCGGCACTTCGACCTGCTACGTCGTGAGCACGCCGTCGTTGGGCGCGTTGCGGAACAATTTCAGCGGCTGGGTCGGCATGAAGATCACCGTGGGCAACACCGCGCTCACCGTGACGCATCTCGGGCGGATGTACTCCACAGGCAACAGCGGCACGCATACTGTCAAACTGGTCCGGGCCAGCACGAAAGCGGACGTGCCGGGCGGTTCTGTCTCGATTCCGATGAGCGGCGGGACTTTGAACCAATTCATTTATCAAGCGCTCGCGGCGCCTGTTACGCTCGAGGCCAACACAGCCTATTACGTTGTCACTCTGGAAAGCAGCGGCGGCGACCAATGGCGCGACTACTCCCAGACCGCCATTACGACCACCGACGCTGCCGCCTGCGTCGCCGGCGTCTATATGGGCGGGATGTATCCATGGAGTGAAGTCGGCACGCCGAACAAGAGCTATGGCCTGGTGGATTTCAAATATGGCGGCACAGGATCCGCCCCAACCATGGTTGCCATCAATACCAGCTCGTCTCCCGGGGCGGGCGGCACCTCCAGCGGCGGCGGCAATTATCAGGCCGGCTCCGCGGTTACGGTTTCCGCGCAGGCTTATGCGGGCTACGCCTTCGCCAACTGGAGCGAAGCCGCGAACATGATGAGCAGTTCCACGAGTTACAGCTTTACGGCGAACGCGGACCGCTCATTAGTGGCCACCTTCACCAATGTCCCTGCCCCTCAAACAGCCACTATTGCAACGGCCTCGTCACCGCCTGCCGGTGGAAACACCAGCGGCGGCGGAGTGTACACGATCGGAGCGAACGTGACAGTGACGGCAACAGCCAATGCCGGCTACGGCTTCGCCAACTGGACGGAGAACGGCAGCGTCGTCAGCGGTTCGGCCAATTACCCGTTCACTGCGGGGGCAAACCGCTCGATTGTGGCCAACTTCACCAACGCGCCCGCCTCCGGCGGCAGCAATGCCACCTGTTACCTGGTGAGCACACCTTCGTTAGGGGCGCTCCGCAACAATTTCAGCGGCTGGATCGGCATGAAGATCACCGTCGGCGCGACGCCGCTCACCGTTACACACGTGGGACGCATGTACTCGGCAGGCAATAGCGGGAGCCATACGGTCAAATTCGTCCGGGTCAGCGACAAGAGCGACCTCCCGGGAGGCTCGGTCTCGGTCCCGATGACCGGCGGCACTCTCAACCAGTTTATCTATGGCGCTTTGCCCGCGCCGGTCACGCTTGCGGCCAACACCGCTTACTACCTGGTAACGCTCGAAGCCAGCGGCGGCGACCAATGGCGCGACTACTCCCAGACCGCCATTACCACAACCACGGCGGCGGCCTGTAACGGCGGGGTCTATATGGGCAGCGGTTATCCGTGGAGCGAAGTGGCTCCGGCAAACAAGAGTTATGGCCTGGTTGACTTCAAATACGGCGGCTCGGGTTCGCCGCCCGCAATGGTCACGATCAGCACCGCCTCGCAGCCGCCTGAGGGCGGGACAACGAGCGGCGGCGGTCAATACACCAGCGGAACGACGGTCGCTCTTTCCGCGCAGGCCTCTGCCGGCTATGCGTTCGCAAACTGGACAGAAAACAGCGCCGTCGTCAGCAGTTCGGCAAGCTACGCCTTTACATCGACGGCGAACCGGTCGCTCGTGGCCAACTTCACGAACACGCCTCCGGTGTCCGGCTCCGGCAACTATATCACCGGCCAAACGCTAGGCCGGCTGCGGTCCGATGGCGGGCTAATCGGCATGCGGTTTACGGTGGGCAATGATCCGATCACAGTGCGGGCTTTGGGCCGGTTCAAAGCGCCCGGAAATAGCCGGAGCCATGCTGTTAAACTGCTGAATGCCGATGGGTCGCCGCTAGCGGGCGGGGCCGTAAATATTTCGATGGCCAACGGTGCGGTTGGAACCTTCGTTTACGCCAATCTGGCGAGCCCCATTGTCCTTCAGCCGAACCGCAGCTATCTCCTCGTGAGCGAAGAGGGATGGTACTTGGATGCCTGGTATGAGGGCCAGGTCACTACCGCGCCAATCGCCCAGTGCGACGGCGCCGGTTACTTCTGGTACATGTGGCAAAGCCAGGGAGGGCTGAACACGGCTTGGGGTTTGGTGGACTTTCAATATGATATGGGTATTACAGGCGTCGCGCCGTCCCAGGGAGCCGGAGGCGGGCTTGCCGATGAAACCCCACGCCTTTCTCTCGCATGGAACGACGGTCGTTGCCGAATCACACTCCGCGGTCAACCTGGTCAAACTTACCTCATCCAAGCGTCGTCTGACTTGACTTCCTGGGAAGAGATAGATGTCCAACGATGCGCTGATGGCGAAGTCACCTTTGATGATCCGGAAGCCAGCAGACATTCACGGCGCTTCTACCGCGCCGTCGTGGAACCTTAGTTGGGCCTGTCCCAAGCGCCATTTCTGAAACTTTGTCGGAAACTTCGTCGGTAACTTTGTCGAAAATGGCCATTCTTCGACAAAGTTCTGGTTGCTCACCGTAATCGCTCCGCCGCGGTTGATCGGAGAAACACCGCCAGACTGCCCGGACAATGTTCTCAGCTCCCGCGCCGTCGCGGAACCCGCGCAGTCGTGCGCCTTCCACCGGCACTGGATTGGTGACGCCGGCCGGCAGTTGCAGCGCACGATGCTGCGCTTGGTCTGCACCAGCGGCACGCTGTTTTCCCAGCCCTGAATCGCCTGGTTGACCTCGATGGCGCGCAGCGCCACCACTTTGCTGGTGATTACATGTGGTGTTCCGGTCGAGGTCCACTGATTCGCCGGTGCATGCATCAATCTCCTTCCATCCGGAAGAAGCGCCGGATAGACTCACCGCGGCCTTTGACGGCTCGCATGGGAATTTTCACCAAAGTCAAAGAAGGTTTGCGCAACACGAAGGACGTGTCCGCGGCGCATGTCTTCAAGGCCTTCCTCCAGCAGCGCTTCGGCCGTTACGGAGAATTGAAATCATTGACCCTGGATTCGCGGGCGAAGCAGATCACCGCCGAAGTCGTCTTCGCCGGCGAGCCCGACTCGATCTTCGTTTACATTCGCCGTTACGAACTGACCCGGAGCGCGGACGGATATTATTTCACTGTGAAACAAGCCAGCGCCTCGAAAGCCTGGGTGAACCATGCTTTGCAGGATTTGGCAGTGGACCGGCGCCTTCCGTTGCTCGAGAAGCATGCCGCCCTCCTCGCCAGGGCGCTTTAGGTTCGTGCTGTGAACGCAGGTTCAGACTACGAGCTTGTGCAACTGGCCAATGGCGTTTACAGCCTCCATTCCCTGGCTTGCGACGAAACCTTTCATCCGGTGATCGGTCCCGCCGCCGAAGCCGAGGCGCTGTATGTCCGCCAGGTCGATCTCGGGAAGATTTTGCCACAGCCGCAGGAATTCGTGGTTTGGGATATTGGCCTGGGAGCGGCGGCCAACCCGCTTACCGTCCTCCGCCTCACGTCGCACATTCCGGGAACCGTCAAGGTTCTTAGTTTCGATCAGACACTCGAACCGCTCCGCTTTGGCCTTTCGCATGCCGAACAGCTCGAATACCTGAAAGGCTACGAGCCGCCGCTGGCTGAATTACTCGCCCGGCATGCGGTGGAATTTCGCCATGGCCAGCAGCAGGTGTCGTGGAAGCTTCACTTGGGAGATTTCCCCGCGCTGCTGAAGTCTCCGCAATCCGGATCGTGGCCCAAACCGCACCTCATTATGTTCGACGCTTTCTCGCCGGCGAAAAACCCCGGCATGTGGACGGCGACACTGTTTGCGGATTTGTATCGTCTGCTGGAACCGGAACGGCCCTGTGTTCTGCCGACCTACTCGCGGAGCACTTTGCTGCGAGTGACCTTGTTGTTGGCGGGCTTTTACGTGGGTGTGGGGCACGCCACAGGGGAGAAGGAAGAGACCACGATTGCGGCGAACTGCCGTGAGTTGATCGCCCAACCGCTCGAGGCGGCCTGGCTGAAGCGCGCGCGAAGTTCCACCAGCGCCGAGCCGCTGCGGGAATCCCATTACCGGCAGGCGCCCATGAGTTCTGAAACCTGGGAAAGGCTGCGAACACACCGGCAATTCCGCTGAAGACTCGGGAACGCCTGAAGGGCAGGTGTCGTGCCCACGTCGGAGAACCTATTTTCTCTTTGCTTTCGGCGGTTGCGACGCCCATCTTTTTTACACGCAGCGTCCGTAGCTCAATTGGATAGAGCTTCTGACTTCGGATCAGAAGGTTGCAGGTTCAAGTCCTGCCGGACGCGCCATTTAAGACCACCTCAGTATCCTTTGGCTTTCGGAAGATTGAGAAACTGCCTGCTCCGCTTTGCCGCGGAGGCGTGGCTCGATGCTCTGCTGGAGCATCGGGCGTCCAGGAAATGAAACGAGTTCAAGTAATCGATTCTCACACCGGTGGCGAGCCGACGCGCGTTGTCATCAGTGGCGGGCCGGCACTCGGCCATGGCCCGCTGCAGGAGCAGGTGAAAGCGTTTCAACAGCGCCATGACTCGTTCCGTTCCGCAATCGTGAATGAACCGCGCGGCTCGGATGTGTTGGTGGGGGCATTGCTGGTCGAGCCGACCGACAAATCGTGCGTGACCGGCGTGATCTTCTTCAACAACGTGGGCTATCTCGGCATGTGCGGGCACGGCAGCATCGGACTGATCGTTGCCCTCGCGCACCTTGGCCGGATCAAGCCTGGCAACCACAAGATCGAGACTTGCGTCGGCGTGGTGACGGCCAGTTTGAATCCCGACGGCAGCGTCTCCGTCACCAATGTGCCCAGCTATCGCAAAGCCGAGGCGGTGACCGTGGAGGTGCCGGGAATCGGCCGGATCAGAGGAGACGTGGCCTGGGGTGGCAATTGGTTTTTTCTGGTCGAGAATCACGGGCAGGAGTTGGAACAGGCGAACCTGGAGAGACTCACCGATTATGCGTGGCGAATTCGGCAGGCCGTCAACGCGCAGGGATTTCCGGAGGTGGATCACATCGAACTTTTCGGCCCGGCCAAAGCGGCAAAGGCGCACGCCCGCAACTTCGTTCTTTGTCCTGGCAAAGCCTACGACCGCTCGCCCTGCGGGACCGGGACTTGCGCGAAGCTTGCCTGTCTCGCCGCCGACGGGAAGTTGGCCGAGGGCCAGTCCTGGGTTCAGGAGAGCATCATCGGCAGCACCTTTACGGGGCGTTACCGGCGCGAGGGCGACGCCATCATTCCCACCATCACAGGAAGCGCGTTCGTGAACAGCGAGGCGACTCTGCTGCTGGATGAGAACGATCCCTTTTGCTGGGGTATTCGTGGGTGATTCGTTTCGGGCAGCCGATTCGTCATGGCGCAAAAGTCCATCCTGATCATTGGCGGCGGTGTCATCGGGTTGAGCGCCGCCTACTATGCCGCGCGCAAATCTCATCGGGTCACTGTGCTCGACCGCAATCCGGCGGATCGCGACGGGTGCTCGTTTGGCAACGCGGGCATGGTTGTGCCGAGCCACTTTGTTCCATTGGCGGCCCCGGGGATGGTCGCGCTCGGCCTGAAATGGATGTGGAAACCCGAGTCGCCGTTTTACATCAAGCCGCGCTTAAGCCGAGACCTGCTGGCATGGGGTTTTCGCTTTTGGCGTTCGGCCAATGCCGCCCATGTCGCTCGCAGCGCAAGGTTGCTGCGGGATTTGAACTTCGCCAGCAGGGAATGTTTCGAAAAGCTTGCCGAACTGCCCGGCAATGACTTCGGCCTGGTAAAGAATGGCCTGTTGACGTTGTGCAAAACCGAAGGCGCGCTGGACGAGGAAACCAAAGCTGTCGAAGACGCCCGCAACCTCGGCGTGCCCGCGGAAGTGCTCAGCCCGAAGCAGACCGCCGCTCTGGAGCCGAATGTGCGGATGGATGTTGCCGGTTCGGTTTACTTTCCGAAGGATTGCCACCTGTCGCCGCGGCGGTTCATGGCCGGGCTCCAGCGTCAGATCGAGAACCTGGGTGTGAAATGCGCGTGGCAAACAGAGGTGACCGGCTGGCGGGCCAGCGGCAAACGAATCGACGCGGTGCAGACCAACCAAGGCGGGTTCTCGGCTGACGAGTATGTTTTGTCTGCCGGCGCCTGGTCATCGGTGGTCGCGCGCGACTTGCATCTCGCTCTTCCGATGCAGGCCGGGAAAGGCTACAGCCTCACGCTGCCCAGGCCGCGCCAGCTTCCCCGCATTTGCGCCATCTTCAAGGAGGCGCGGGTGGCGGCAACGCCCATGGGCTCGTCGCTACGTTTCGGCGGCACAATGGAAATTGCCGGATTGAACGAAGCCATCAATCCCGCGCGCGTTCAGGGCATTATCAAGTCGGTGCCGGAATACTTTGCTGACTTCCGGCCCGGCGATTTCGAGGGCATCCAACCGTGGTGCGGTCTGCGCCCCTGTTCGCCAGACGGCCTGCCCTACGTGGGGCGAACGGCGCGTTATCCGAACT
>CAZCUL010000146.1:0-3562 GCA_964501475.1 uncultured Verrucomicrobiota bacterium
GGTGCTGCGGGCAAAGGCGAAAGCGTGTGGCTGGGCTGGTTCCTTGCACGCACGATTGACCTGTTCGCTCCCCTGGCCGAGCCTCGCGATCCGGCAAGGGCTGAGCGCTGGCGGGCCCATGCATCATCGCTTCGCGACTCAATCGAACGTGAGGCGTGGGATGGCGAGTGGTACCGCCGGGCCACCTATGACGACGGAACATGGGTAGGCTCGAAGGCGAGCCTTGAGTGCCAGATCGACTCGATTGCTCAATCCTGGTCGGTCCTCGCGGGCAACAGACTTTCCACTCGGGCCGCCAAGGCAATGGCCAGTTTGGAAAAGCACCTCATTCGCCCGGATGACGGCCTCGCGTTGTTGTTTTGGCCTCCTTTCAACAAGACTCCGCTCGATCCCGGCTACATCAAGGGTTACCCGCCCGGCTTGCGCGAGAATGGCGGGCAGTACAGTCACGCCGCCATGTGGGCGATTCTCGCATTTGCAAAGCTTGGCGACGGCGGAAAGGCCCACCAACTCTTCTCGCAGCTCAATCCGATCAACCATGCGCGCTCCTCAGCTGAGGTCGCACGCTACAAGGTCGAGCCCTACGTCGTCGCGGGCGACATATACTCCGTGGGGGCGCATGCCGGGCGCGGCGGGTGGACCTGGTACACGGGAGCGGCCGGCTGGATGTATCGCGCTGGCATAGAGGGAATTCTGGGGATCAGGCGAGAAGGCAACGTGCTGGTGGTCGAACCTTGCATTCCGGACGATTGGCCTGGTTTCGAAGCTACGGTCTCCGTTGATGCAACGCAGTTTCAGATTCGGGTGCGCCGATCCAATCGAGGCAATCACCCGCAAAAGTTTCTTGATGGTGTGCGGTATGCATCGGGGGTCGGCGGCGTCCGTGCGCCGATCGAGGGCGAGCTCCACAGCATCGAAATAGAGATACCAAGCGCTCCGAGATCGTCGGGCGTGCCGACTGGCCATGCCGCTCTCAGGTCACCAGCGGCGCCTGATCCAGGGGCTGAAAGGGTGAACTGACGGAAACTTCTACCGACGTATCCTCGAGCGCGTCGTTCATGCCGACAAAACTGCCGGTTACCGGCATCACCTGATGGATGTCGCGTCCCACCGCGACGGGGATCAAATTTGCGCCGCCAACGCTGCGGTTTGTGGGATCAAATGTGATCCAGCCGGCGCCGGGAACGTAGACCTCCGCCCAGGCGTGGGTCGTGCCCGCGCCTTGCGAACCGACAATGTCCTGCGAAGGATTGTGCAGGTAGCCGGAGACGATCCGGGCCCCGAATCCCAGTGTGCGCACGGCTTCAACAAAGAGCACGGCCAGGTCACGGCAGGAACCGCGTCTGCGGTTCAGCGTCCGCACAGGCGACTGTGTGCCTTCGTCGTCACGGCCTTCATACTCGACCCATGCCTGGACACCGTTGTTGATGTCCTTGAGCAATGAAAGCGTATCGGTCGGGTGGCTGCGCACGAAAGCGCGCACCCATTCGCTCAATAGTCCGGTGGGGTCGGAAGGCTGGGGTTCTGCCAAGGCCCCGAGGTCTTTCAATTCGTCGTCGGTGTACCGAAAAGGGTAGAAAACGGCGTTCGCGGTGATCTCAAAGATCGGCCACTGAACGGCATCAAGTTCAACTTCGGCGACACTGTTGATGACCAGACTTTCGGACATGCCGTGGAACGTGGCGGTAGCGACCAGATTGCCGGTGACCTCCTGCGCCCAAGTCACGGCAGCGCTTGGTTCCACCGACAGGTCCAGTGAGCGCAAACGGAGCTCACGGCTCTCCCGCGGCCGAAGCATGAGTCGATGCGGACGCAGACTTACGGGTTTTCTGTATCGATAGATCGTCCGGTGGCGAATTCTCAGAATGATCATAAACTTTCCCGGCTTCGGCATTTGTCGTGCGCATTTTGTGGCTTCAAATGGTGCCGCCAGACCACGCGTATTCCAACCAGAACAGTTCGGAAGGGATTTTCGACAATTTACGCGCTTGAACGGAAATGGGGTCGGAATTTCGATTCCGACAAAGCCCATGGCCTATGCTTGTAAAGGGCAAAGCGAGGCCACATATCTTCCGAACGATGGCCGACATCGTACGTAGCCTGAATTGACGAATTCCGGCCGGTTTCTTGGCTTAGAGCTCTAGCAGGTCCGCCCGGCGCCTCTCTGCCTCCTGCCTTCACAAGACGCACGTTTTTGTTTCACAGGTCTTCGCCCGTAACATGGCGAAGTTTTCAGCCGGCTGCTTTCAGCCAGGGGACCAGCATTCGTCATGCCTACGCGCACAACCGACACCTTGATCACATTCAGGAGTGCATTTTCCTTGTCGTCGATCGATGAGCCTCAGCCGCCCGGAACCTATCGGCTTGTCGTTGACGAGGAAGAAATTCCGGGGCTTTCATTTCTCGCCTTTCGTCGTGTTGCCACCATGCTTCATCTGCCGGCCGTTCTGGCTGCGTCTCAGATCCGTCAGGTGGTGACCGTTGATCCCGTGGAGCTTCAAGCCGCTTTGGACAGGGACACCAGCAATTCATCCGAAAGGGTCTAAGGGCGCCTTGGCCTGGGCCAGCGGCGAGATACAAAACCCAAGCGAGTCATTGGATTCGCGGCATTCGCGCGGATGTTATGCGCCCACGGCCTCCGAAAGCAGAGGTCACAGGTTCGAATCCTGTCGGGTGCGCCAATGATTTCAATAAGTTAGTCCGATTGAAATCCAACCTTTCGGTGGTCGGGGCACCCAGGGGGCACCCAGGCGCGAGCAAATTCTCTTGCACGGTTTGGCCGCTCGATTTCGTCGAGGGAAAGTGAGCCGCTCAACGGGAGTGGGGCTCAAGCATGAAAGAGTGCCACTTTTGATAGTTTGTTTTTCGGGCTCTGGTTTTCGTGCGCGCGCGGGCGCGAGGCGTTATTCATCCGTCGCGGTCCACGCTGCTCATCGATGAGACCGATACTTTCCTGAGGAACAGCGACGAACTGCGTGGCGTTCCCAACAGCGACCACAACCGGGAAACCACGTCGGAGATTCTGCTCATCGACGACGCCAGCGCGTCCGCTCGCCAACATGCGCATCGCGAGCGGAAGCCAATTGGCTCGAGCCGCATTGGTCGCCCACGTCCAAGCGTATGTCCGATTGCCAAATACCTTCCACGGGCACGATTAGTTCGGCGGCCGCCAGTTTCTTCATCAGCCGACCGACATCAAGTGCGACGCGCCCTGATGGTTGGTCGGGAAAGGCCGCGGCAACTGCCGCCACGATGTCCGCCTCCCGGATCGGCTCCGCAAGTAAACTCCAGATACCAGAAGACAACGCGTTAAGCTGGTGCAATGCGACGCCGTTCGGATCGGCGAGAAAACTGACGCCGTCCGCTCCTGACTCAGTTACCCCTTGGGCCTGCACGTAGTGGGCACCAGCATCGTACGTAGCTCTCGAACCAATCGTGGCCACCACCGGCCGGGAGCCGGCCTCGTGTTTTGGTGGCGCATTCGTTGCCCGCTCCGGCCACGACGAGAAAGCAGCCTTCAAGACCTCGACTGCTTGGTCGGCCCGAGAGAAAACGAGCCGCC
>CAZCUL010000147.1:0-8458 GCA_964501475.1 uncultured Verrucomicrobiota bacterium
GGATCGGCCCACGAGTCCTCTTCCGCGCTCGCCACATAGACCGGCCGGGGCGCGATCAGCGCAATTAACATGTGCTGGTCCACGGGCAATTCGTCTTCGTTGCCATTGTATTTCTTGAAATTGCCGCAGAACCAATGGGGAAATGAAGTATTGATCCGCTCGACCGTCTCGCCAAAGCGGCGCCGGCTCAAGGCCGCGCCGCCGCAGCCGGAGTCGTTGGAAATGACGATGGCGAAACGCTCGTCCGCCGCGCCCGCCCAAAGAGCGGTTTTGCCCAGACGCGAATGCCCCATCACCGCCACGCGCCCGGCATCGATATCCTTGTCCGTTTCGAGATAATCGAGCGCACGGCTCAAACCCCAGGCCCAGGCTCCAATGGCGCCCCAGGCATCGGCTGAAGCCTCCGGAGGAGCACCGCGTCTGTCCTCGCCCTGCTCATCAGCCGGCTTGCCGCTCTCGCTTCCCTTTCGCATCGAGCCGTCCGCATTGAAGACCGAGCGGACACCGAGCTCCCAGCCGTCCGGAAAGTCGGGTTCGATGTCTCCATAGTAAGCGGTAACCAACGCGTAACCGCGTTCGAGAATTTTCTCGATGGCCCAGCGGCTGGCGCTTTTGCCCCGGGACTCTTCGGTGGCCCGGTTCTCCACAATGCCTTTCTCCCGGTTGGGCCTCATCCATTGGCGGGAAAGAGTAATCGCCGGGTCCGGATGAACCGCATGGTTGCCGGCAAAGTTCAACCCAAGAAAGGCGGGCACCGGTTGCGTAGCGCCATTGGGGATGTAGATCAACAGGTCGGCCTTGGGCCCGCCCGGCTGGCCGGTGAAATGGATGGTTACCTCTTTCCGTGTGGCCTTTCCCCCAAGCGCCTCTTTGTCCACGTTCCGCACTTCGAATCGAAGTGACGGCGGCCGGCCTGGACTTCGCCCATAGACGTGCGATTGAAACAGCCTCACAATCTCCGGGCGCCGCTTCTCGATCCATCTTTCGGCCGTTGCCACCTTCGTCCCATCCGCCGCCACGAGCGGATCGGGCAATTCGTAAGAGGGCACCTTGGATTCGTCATAATTGAATCCTGCGGGTTGAGCTTCAATGGAATCCATATTCAAAAGAAGGATGAACGAAGACAGTACGACAGCTTTGGTGATCTTCATTCCCGGAACATACTCAAAGCGAATCGTTCCCCGCAAGGAAGCTCGATCAGGCCCAGCAATTCTCATTTAGCCCGGAGCGCGGCTGTCCTCGGCCGCCGCGGATCAGAAGCGCGATGACGCGGGAGAATCTCCCAGGGCCCTTTCGAGTTCCGTTCGTACTGCGGCTGCGGACAGCTGCGGTCCGCAAAATGAGAATTGACGGGCTCCGGCCAGGCAAGTCAGGTCCGCTTTGCCAAAACTTCTCTTTCGTATCGTTTCACATCGCGCAGCCAGGAGACGCCCACGGGGACCGCGTTCCTTTCGCAATAGAAGTCCCAAACCGCCCCGAACGGAAAAGCCTTCAGTTCCTCCTGCAAAGCCAGCCGGGTGGTGTAATCGCCTTCCGCTTCCGCGCCACGCAGTAATTCAACCGGCTCGAGAAGCGCGAACAACACCGCTCGCAGAACATTTCGCATTCCGATCACCCAGGCAGCGACGCGATTGATGGTGGCGTCGAAGTAATCCATTCCCAGCACAACGCGGTCGAACCGATCTGCTCGCACCGCCTCCCGCACCGTTGCCCGCAAGTCGTCGCTCCAGGTCACCACATGATCGCTGTCCCAACGCACGCCGCGGCTGAGATGCAGCAGCAGGCCCGGCACAAACGGAAGCAGAGCCGGGATTTTATCCGCGATGCTTTCGGCGGGATGATAATGCCCGGCATCGAGGCAAAGCCACTTCTGACGCTGGACCGCATAACCCATATAAAACTCGTGCGAGCCGGCCACGTAGCTTTCCGAGCCGATGCCAAACAGTTTCGGCTCCAGCGCATCGACATTGAACTTCGCATCGATGCGCTTTTTGAAAATTGCGTCCAGGGAATCCAGCAGCCGCTCGCGCGGCGCGAAGCGGTCCGCCGGAGTGTCCTTGAAGCCGTCGGGAATCCAGAAGTTCGTCACGCATCGTTTGCCAAGCTTTTTGCCGATGGCCGAGCCGATTTCGCGAGAGCGAATGCCATGCTCAATCCAGTAACGGCGAATGGTCCTGTCGCGATGCGCCAGCGTGAAGCCGTCGCGCGCCAAAGGATGCGCAAAGAATGTGGGATTGAAATCCAGACCCAAACCGCGGGCCTTTGCCCAGGAAATCCAGTTCTGAAAATGTTCGGGAGCGATGGCGTTGCGTTCGACCTGGCGCCGGCCAAATTCGCCATAGGAGGCGTGCAGGCTGACACGATGTCTGCCGGGGATGAGCGAAAGCGCCTTCTCGATATCCGAACGCAATTCATCCGGACTTCGCGCCCTGCCCGGATAGTCGCCGGTCACGGCCAGCCCGCCGCCCAGTGGCGTTCCCAAGTGTTCAAAACCTCCGACGTCATCGCCCTGCCAGCAGTGCAGGGAGATCGCGATTTTGGCCAGCCGGTCGAGCGCGGGCCGCACATTCACTCCATATTGAGCGTAGCGCTCGGCGGCGAAGTCGAAGGCTCTTTCGATCTGTTGGCTGTGGCGCATTGTTGGTTGTAATCAGGTCAATACCGCTGACGAGACAGAGCCCGCATTTGCCCTTTGCCGCCCGCTCACCACCGACCGGGTGGGCTCGAAAACAGCCCTCGACATTCCCCGAACGGGCGGGTTAATTCGCGACATTCAATGGCGATTCGGGATAAAGAGCGATTTCCTGCCATCGACCCGCCTCTGCCGCCGACGGCCGGAGCGGACCCGGGCCTGGCGCAGGATAAACGGCGGGAGCTGTTTCTTGCCAGCGTGATGGTGCCGCTCACAGTTCTCTTTCTCTATCTCAGACAGCAATACAGCGATATTGCCCGCGAAAATGGCCCGATGGAAAACTTTCAAGCCGCCTGCATTTTGGCCGGCTTGATTCTGCTGATCATCTGCATGCGGCTGGGACGCTCGAAGGCGGAGAAGATTCTTGTGGCCGGGATAGCTTTGCTCTACGCAACCCTTCTGGTCCTGGAGGTCGATTTGCGAAGGGTCGATGTCGGCTTCCTGAATTTGATCTGGAATGGGCCAATCCGCGACGCCTGGCTGGGCGCTTTGTGGCTGGCGGCGTTGTGGATGTTTCTCAGGAACCGGGAGGAGGTCTGGCGGGTTTTTACCGCCTGGATTCGGCGGCCTTCGGGAATGGTGATGATCGCCGGCGGCGCCTGTTGGATTTTGTCCGGAATTGTGGACAAAGGGCTCGCGCTGGACAAAACACTCTTTCTCGAAGAGATCATCGAAGTGAACGCTGCCTGGCTGATGTTGATTGCGTCAGCCGTCTATTGGTTCGAAGCGCGGCGGATGACCGAAGGCGAAAGGGCGGCTTAAAAGAAAAGTATGGCTCGCCGAGGCCGGACTGGCCCGACCTCCGCCGTGGCGTGCAGGATCGGCAAATCAGCGCGACACGTCGGCTTGCCGCAGCACGCGAAATTGATGTTTCTTCAGAATCTGTTCCCCCATTTCGTTGTCTTCCATGCTCAATCCCATGATCGATTTGCCATGGGGATGAGGAATGAAGGAGTAAAGGTAATTGATGTTCAGTTCAGTCTCGAGCAAGGCGGCCATGACCCGGTTCAATTCAGTTGCCGAATTGACCTCCACGACCAGCAGGTGACTTTCCGTGAATGGGAAGCCGTGATCAAGAAGCAGCTCGCGGGCGCGCTCCGGATCATCTACCACGAGGCGAATGATGGAGCTGTCGGTTGTGTCCAACACGGTGAGCGCCAGCACATGGACATTGTGCGATCCCAGGAGATTGATGAGATCGTGGAGGCGGCCGAGACGGTTGGGGGTAAAGACCGAAAACTGGGTCACCGGGTCTGCCCTTCGGGACGAGGTTGTTTTGACCGGCATAAGACGCAATCAAGCCAGAATCGAACCGCGAGCGCACCAAAAAATTCTGAGTTGTTCGTGAGGCCCGCGTGAGGCCCGTGACACCGCCAGTCTCGACGCAACCGTCTCGTTGCTTCATGGAGACTGGGAGTTCCCGAACCCGCCAGGCGGCTGCTCCCCTCGCCGGCGCGTGCAAAGCAGGGTTATCGTGGATGCCACATAAATGATCAACCCACTGAGGAGCAGCCCCAAAAACCACGCGGGCCGAAAGGCTTCGCCGATTTTTTCCAGCTCGTTACCTTTCAGGATGTCGGGGCTCGTCGCCACCAGAATGTAACGGGCGTAACCGACGACAAAGAGCGCCAGGATGGCAACAAAGCAAAGGCCAAAGGCGATTGCGAAAGCATAACCGCTCTGGCGGTAACCGGTGACGATTAGCCCGGCACCGGGAAAAAGCAGGTTCAAGCCGAGGGCAGACCGGCTTTTGCCGGACTGCGGTTGCGGCGGGCCGGCGTTGACTGGTTTTCCGGACACGGGGCGTCCACTTTAGAATTGCCTTCGGCCACGGAGATGAGTCCGCGCAGGAGTCACGACGTCATTGGCCATTGCGCCTGTGCCATCGCCTTGTAACCGCCTATCAGCGAAGAAACATTTCGGTATCCCAGACGCGCCGCGACCTCCGCGGCCAGGACCGATCGATAGCCGCCGCCGCAATACATGATGATCTCCGCGTCGCGGTCGGGAATCATTTTCTCGAGATCGCGCTCCAGAACTCCGCGGCCCAGGTGGATGGCGTTTGTGGCGTGGCGATTCTGCCATTCGCTGTCTTCCCGAACGTCCATGAGGATGGCTTTGGGGTTTTGCTGCAAGCGAGCCCGCGCTTCTCCCAGGTCGATTTCCTGAACGCGCGGCCGAACCTCGTTCACCAGTTTAAGAAAGCCGGGCGAATGTTCCATAGCCGAAACCTTAGGAGGCGGGTTTGCCCGGTCAAATCAAATAACGCGCCCGATCAGCCGCGGCGGACGGGAAGCGAAAACTCGTCTGCGTGATAGGAGCTGCGCACCATCGGACCGCTGGCCACATGGAGAAAACCCATTTTGCGGGCGGCTGCTCCATATTCATCGAATTTTTCGGGAGGGATAAACTCAGCGACGGGAAGGTGCTTCAAGGTTGGCTGGAGATATTGTCCGAGAGTGAGAATGTCGCATTCTGCCGCCCGCAAGTCCGCCAAGGCCGCGAACACTTCCTCCCCGGTTTCGCCCAAGCCAAGCATGACGCCGGATTTCGTGTAGATGCCGTTTCTCTGGAGAGCTTTCACTTTGGCCAGGACCGCCAGGGAACGATCGTAAGTCGCGCGCGAACGGACCGTGGGCGTCAGGCGCCGGACGGTTTCCAGGTTGTGGTTAAAAATCTCGGGCCGCGCCGCCAGAACGCAATCGATGCTCTCATCGCGTTCGTTGAAGTCCGGCACCAAAACCTCGACAACGATTCCCGGGTTGAGGGCGCGGACGGCCTCGATTGTTTCGCGAAAATGCCCGGCGCCGCCATCGGCCAGATCGTCCCGAGCCACGGCCGTGATGACCACATGTTTGAGGCCCATCCTGCGGGCGGCTTCCGCCACCCGGGCCGGTTCCCCGGGATCGAGCGCGAAAGGTTTGGCTGTATGGACGGCGCAAAAGCCACAGGCGCGCGTGCAGCGGTCTCCGGCAATCATGAACGTGGCCGTTCCCTTGCTCCAGCATTCCCAATGGTTCGGGCATTGGGCGCTCTCGCATACGGTGTGCAGGCGGAGATCCTCGAGCAGATTTCGCGTCCGGGAAAAACTGCTGCTTGAAGGCAGCTTCAAGCGCAACCATTCCGGGATGCGCGGGCGCGGCAGGGATGCGGCTTCAACGCTCATGAGGCAACCGATTCAACCAGGCGTTCAGTCTTCAAATCGTTTCCAGAATTCTTCCAATTGATCGGTATCGAAGTCAGCCAGAATCTCACCGTCCACGTCGATGACCGGCGCCAGCTTCTGACCGGAAAGACGGACCATTTCCTTAAATGCGGCCGGGTCGCCTATGACATCGATGGTTTCGAAATCGATCCCTCGATCTCTCAGCCAATCGGTTGCTTCATGACACCAACCGCAATAGGACTTGATAAAGAGTCGAATGTTCTCCGGTTTCATAATTGCCGTCAGAACCTATGGCCAACTCCCGGAAATCTCAAATCGGCCGGGCTCTGCCTTTTCCCCCAGCCGGACTGCGGGGCTTGCTTCAAAGAGAGCCTCCTCAGGCGGGCTGCCCTACAGGGGAAGGTCATTTGATCTCTGGCGCGCTCCGGCCTCTCTCCGCTCCCTCTTCCTGCTCGGTTATAATTGTGTCGCTATGCTCGTAGCCGGGCGCGCAACAACAGAGCAGGCGCAGTGTTTCGCCGCCGGTGTTCCAAAGTTTGTGTTTCTTTCCCGGAGGGATGGCGATGGCATCGCCGGTTTTCACTTCCGCCGTCTCGCCTTCAATTCGCATGGCGCCCTGGCCGGCCGTGATAAAATAGATCTCCTCGGTCCGACTATGGTAATGCTCCTGAGTGCTCGCGCCGGGAGGCAAGCGCGCTTCGGCCAGACTTTGATTGCGAATGGCCGAATTTCGGCAGGCGAGCAATTCCCGGATTTCCGAGCCATCCTTCGTGATGAATGCCGGCAACTGCCCAAGGCTCTTGATTTCCATAAAAGGGTCCCCGGACTGCCCGGTCATTCCGAGCGGTCGCGCCGCTCTCTCCCGAGCTGATGAATCGTGCCGTAAATCTCATGCGCCACCGGGGCGCCGTCGGCGCTGGCCAATCTGAACTTGATTCGGACCTGGTCGGCCGGCTTCAGGTCAGGAATTTTGAGGAAGACGTTGCGCCTGTCCCGGCTGAGACGAACGGACTCGACCGCCAGTGAGTCACGGCCCTTTTTCTCCAAATCACCCACACTGTAGGACTCGGAGCCGTAATTCCCGGTCCATTTATAGTTCCAGATTTGTGCGCTGTAATTCTCCGGATCGATGGCGCCGGCCGGGTCAAGGGGCTCGGTAAAAGTGATCGTCACGCCATCCTGCCCGGCATGGAACTCGATCGGCATATGGACCGGCTTGCCCGTGTAACGCACGCGATAGAACTCGCCGTCCTTCACGCCGCTCGTTTGCCATCCGCGCAAACCGCACAGATAAACCTGTCCGTCGCGCGGGTTCACTCTCCCGCGCATGATGCCGGTGCGGAATTTGAGCGGAAACTGAACCATCGCTGCCTGCAACTCCCCCTGCACTTTATCGAGCATGACATGGAACAGGGTGCCCCTCCCGTAGGACATAAAGAGCAAATGCCCCTGGAAAGGCCCCCAACGGTCGCTCGTCACCCAGACCTGCCCTCCGCTGGAGTTGTCCACGTTCATGGGCAGCCAGCAAATCGGCTCGGCGTAATCGCTCGGCTTCGGATTTCGATGGGCCGCCTGCACCATGCCGTAGAACCCTCCGCGCTCGACCCAATTCAACTTGCTGGCCGGCATCCAATGACCCTGGTTGTCGCTGACGGTGATTTCGCCGTTCGGGCCGACGCACATGCCATTGGGCGCCCGCAAGCCGGTGGCAAACACCTCGAGACGTTCGCCGTCCGGGGAGACTTTGAGCATCGTGCCCTGGTGAGGCGATTTTACATCCGGCGGCCACGGGGCCCCCTTGCAATAGTAAAAACTGCCTTCGGGATCGGTCTGCAAATCCATGCAGAATTCGTGGTAATTAGCCGTGACCACAGTGTCGTTATTGAAGTTTTCGTAATAATCGGCTTCGCCGTCCCCGTTCAAATCATGCAAACGCGTGATCTGGTCCCGCCCGGTCACGTAAATTCTGCCATCCACCACCTTCAAGCCCAGCGGCTGAAACAGGCCCGTGGCGTAACGTTTCCACGTCAACCTCTCCAACTTGTCGTCGATGCCGGAGACAACCCAGACGTCGCCGTGAAACGTGCAGATCGCCGCCCGCCCGTCCGGAAGAAAATCGAACCCGCCAAAAAACATTTTGATGTTCCATGGATTGGGCGAGGGGTCGGTCAGAACATCGATGGCGTAAGCGTCGTCGTTCTTGCCAAGCGAACCTTGCGTCACCAGCGCCTGGCTCCAACGCTCAGGTCCGCCCTTGCAAAGTTGTTTCAAGTCAGGGACTGAAGCGGCTCCGGGCAGGTCCGCGCCAAAGGCCTGAGGGTTGGGTGCATGCTCCCGAGCCAGCATCAGCTTGAACCGCGCCGGCTCGTCGAGCGCGCGCAGTTTGAGAAACAGATGTCCTTCGCCCACGACCCATTCGGCGCCTGCGGGCGCATCGACCACTCTCAGGATCAGGCTATCGCTCCGGCCATTCAACACCGTGTAGCCCGCCATTCCCCGGTGTGAAACCAATTGCTCATGGCCCTCCGGCACGGCCGCAACCAGCAACATCAGCGGTTCCGCGCTCTTCTCAATCTGAAAAGAGCGGCTGAACAGGCCCC
>CAZCUL010000148.1:0-10999 GCA_964501475.1 uncultured Verrucomicrobiota bacterium
CTGGTGGGAACGCCAAGCCATCTCGCTCTTTCACAAAAAGAAAAAGAAAGCGCCACCACTCCAGGTCACTCAGGTTCCGAAGACTGAAACGGCCGCTGCCCGGGAGATTCCACTCATCTTCATGGAAGTCGATCCCACCACCGCGACCACCGAAGTTCCAGAGGACACCAAGTACTACGGCGCCATGAACGCGAAGGCGCAAAACGCGGACGCCGTCATTGAAACCGAGACGCCGAAAGCGGAGGGGACCCAGGATAAAGTGCCTCGATTGGCGGATGTGCCCAAGCCGAATCCCTTCCCGTTGCAGCCCTCGCCGCCGCCGGAACCGATGCCAGCTCCGGAACCCGAACCGCCCCAGGTAAAACCTCCCGAGCCGGAACAGATCGGGGATCTGGCAAAAGCCAAGCCTCCCGAGCCAAAACCGCCGGAGCCAAAACCACCCGAACCGGTTCTGGAACCGCGCCCGCGCCCGCGGACCCTGGAGGAGGCGCGCGCGCAACAAGGCTTGCTGGCGGGCCGCAAAATCGAGCAGGAAGGCGGAACCAGACAGCGTGGCCGGCTCGCTTTCGACGTCAGACAGACCGAATTCGGCAGTTACGACGCGGAGTTTATTCGGCAGGTGCAGTCGCGCTGGTACAATCTCCTGGATCACGCGCCCTACGTTCAGCGGTCCGGCAAGGTGGTGCTGCAATTTCGTTTGACCTTTGACGGCCGGATCACGGATATGACAGTCAATTACAACGACGTCGGCGAGATCCTTGCTCTCCTTTGTCAGCGGGCGGTGCTGGACCCTGTTCCGTTTGCCAAGTGGCCGACCGACATGCGTCGCAAGATGGGGAACTATCGCGATGTAACGTTTACTTTTTACTATCATTAACCAAAATTGGGCGCCGCAGCCGTGCGGCCCGTTCCTGAAACAATGGATCTTTTTTTTCTTATCGCCCTGTTCATCACCTCGATCATCGCGGTCGCCTTTATCATCGAGCGGGGAGTGGCCTTGCGCTGGGACAAGGTCATTCCTCCCGCGGTCACCCGGGTCGTGCAGAACTATCGAGGTGCGCAGGACCTGCCTCAGCTTCGCCGCAGTTGCGACTATTACCCGTCCGCGCTCTCGCGGTTGCTGGTCTTTGCGGCCGAACATCTGGACTGGAGCAAAACCGAGAATGTGGATGTGCTTGAGACGCGGGCACGGCACGAAGTCACCAAACTGGAACGAGGCCTGGTCGTACTCGAAATCATCGTCGGCATTGCCCCGCTCCTCGGTCTGGTGGGAACGATTTATGGGTTGATCCTGCTCTTTGCCGGCATGGATCAAGCCACGGCGGCGGACAACGCCAAGTTTGCCCAGGGCATCAGTCTTGCCTTACGCGCCACATTGATGGGGCTCTTGATCGCCATTCCAGCGCTGGTGACCTGGAGCTATTACAGCAAGAAAGTCGAGAATCTGTCCGTTGAAATGGAGAGTTTCATCGATGAATTCCTGCGAAAACACTACCGGAGCGCGACTCCCGCGCGCGAAGCAGCCGCAACCGAAACCGCGCCGTCAAAGGCCGATCCCGCTCCAGCAGTCGCGCCTTCACCGCCGGCCGCGGAACCGCCGGAATTTCCTGTTTCCAGCTCCGCCCCGGTTCTGAAGCGCATCCGCAAAATCCGTTGAGTTGTTTGCCATGAACTTCTTGAATCGCAGGCGCCGCCGGGCACCCGCAGTCATTATCGTGTCGCTGATCGACGTGCTGCTTGTCGTCCTCATCTTTCTCATGGTCACAACCACGTTCAAGAAGGCGGCGCAGCCTTCTCTCACGCTGGCGTTGCCGCAATCCAAGCAGGCCAAACCGGGCGCCGCGGAAGAGAAGCCCTTTGTCGTCAGCATTTCCACCAACGCACCTTACTTCCATCTGGAAGACCGGCCGGTCACGTTCGAAAAGCTTGAAGCCGCCCTCAGCGCTGCAGCCAAAGAAAACCCGGCCGTGGCCGTGGCCATTCGGGCCGACAAGAAAGCGCCTTTCGGCGAAGTGATCAAAGTGATCGATGCCGCCAAAATTGCCCAGGTGGGATCGATTACGGCGATCACCGAGAAGGCGGAGTAATTGACAAGTTTGTCGGACCGCGGCTGTTCTCCGCCGAGCGCCGCGAAGCATGGCCGGCGCCGGACTCCCCAGCTCCTTTCGCATTCTCGAGAGCCGCGACCGGGGACAGCCGCGCTCCTTTGGCTTTGCCTCGCTATTGAAGCTTCTTCCCCGGGTTCAAAGTTTTCGGCGTTTCCTTCGCCGCGTTACTCAATCAGTTCCTCGGCGATCTGAACGGCGTTCAAGGCGGCGCCTTTCAGCAACTGATCTCCCGCCACCCAAAAACTAATGCCGTTGTCCAGGGCGCAATCCTTCCGGATACGCCCCACGGCGCAATTATATCTCTCGGCCACACTAAGCGGGAAGGGGTATTCGGCCTTTTCCGGATCGTCCACCACATCCAGGCCGGGTGCCTTCCGCAGAACCTGCCGCGCGGTTTCGGCGGTCACCGGACGCTCGAACTCCGCCGCCACGGCCACTGAGTGCGCCCGATAAACCGGCACGCGCACACATGTGACGCTCGCCCGAAACGCCGGATGATGCATGATCTTCCGACCCTCGTTTTCCACTTTCATTTCTTCCTTCGTGTAACCGCTGGGCAGGAAGGAATCGACATGGGGCAAAACGTTAAAGGCGATTTGATGCGGGTAAACTTCTTTGCTGGCGGGCTTCCCCGCGGCAATTTCATTCACCTGGCGGCGCAATTCCTCCAGGGCCTTGGCGCCGGTGCCGGAGACGGCCTGATAGCTGGCGGCGAAGATGCGCTTCACCTGAAACGCCTGATGAAGGGGATAGAGCGCCATCAACGTCACTGCGGTCGTACAATTTGGATTGGCAATGATCCCCTGGTGCTTGCGCAGGTCGGCGGCATTGATTTCCGGAATCACCAGCGGCACCGCATCATCCATGCGAAAGGCGCTCGAGTTGTCGATGACCACGCATCCCGCCCGCACCGCCACTGGCGCGAATTCCTTCGAGGTCTCGCCGCCGGCGCTGAACAGGGCCAGGTCAATTCCGGTAAATGAATCTTGGGCCAGTTCCCGAACCTCGATCTCCTCTCCCCGAAAACCCAGCTTCTTTCCAGCGGAGCGAGCCGAAGCCAGCAGCGTCAGTCTGCTCAATGGAAACTTGCGCGCTTCAAGCGTCTTGAGCATTTCGACGCCCACAGCACCTGTCGCGCCCACAATGGCTACATGCGGGTTACTCTTCATAAGGGCTGGGCACTATAACGACTCGCAAAAGGGTGTCAAACGGGCGGCAATGCGCGGCAATCAAACGGATGCATTCGCCACTGCCGGCGCCCCGGCCGGCAGCCTGTCGAGCTGCCGGTTGGGCAGCCCGCGGCCCCGCCTCTGTTACCGCTTCTGTTTCTGACCCGCAGTCGTAGCGCGATTCAGCTTCCGCAAATCGAGCTGGGGAGACCTGCGCGTGTCGGCCTTCAAGACGTTTGAGACGTTTGCCATCTGATGGAGGCGTGATCGTTCCCCTGCTTTGTGTTCGACGCCACGCAGTCGGACGGGACGAATAGTTTGAAGTCGCGCATGTAGGCGTCGTTTGCGGTGAAAAGCACACAAATGTTCGCCGCCATGCCGGTGATGACCACCTTCTGAACGTTTAAATGATCGAGCAGGATGTTCAGCGTCGTCGAGAAGAAACCAGAGTGTTTTGGCTTGAGCACGAAATAGTCGCGCTGCCCGGGGCGCAGCAGTTCTGTAATAGGTTGCCCGCGTACGCCATCGTTCAGGCAGTGGTCCACCAGGTTTTTGAAGTTTGACTGCCAGCGTTCGAAGTTATCCGTTCACAAAGATGACCGGCACTTTGGTCTCATACGCGCGACGCCGGAGTCGGGCGATGTTCCGCGCCATCGGCAACGCCTGCCGGAGCAGCTTGTTGCCGTCCGGAAACTCCAAATCGTTTATGACATCGATCAGGAGCAGCGCGACCGCCGCTTTATCGGGAGCCGAGCCGTGCAAATCCTCGCCTTTCCAACCCATATACCAAGCCCTATGCGTTTATCGTGTTCACAAACTCTGCCCCGCCAAGGCCCGTCTTGCCAATTCATCCAATGAACGGCGCATCCGGTTTGTCCGGGCAGACATGGCCGCTGAACCGGTGCAAGTTGCACGGGCCGCCGGTCCAACATGCAAGGCGCAAAAGGGGCCAAGGCATAGCCTCTGTATGAAACCTCTTGGCTACCAGCGTAGAGCACAAGGATTCGACGTTGGCATCGTTCAAGCACTAATTCCTTGAAACGAGGCTCGATTGTCGAGCCCTAAAAGATGGAGAAAACGTATGTTAGGATGGTCAATTACATTTTTAATCGTGGCACTGATTGCAGCGGTGCTCGGGTTTGGCGTGATCGCGGGAACGGCAGCGACCATTGCGAAGATTCTATTCATCGCATTCCTGGTTCTCTTTGTGGTGTCGTTGATAATGGGTCGACGGAGCGCTTAGTGGCTTCGTGCCGAAGGGAATAGGCGGGCGTCGGGCCACAGGAGCCGCGCCCCCTTCTTTGGCACATCGAAACGCTACGCGTCATATCCAAATATGAACACACAAGAGTCACCTAAAACAGCGCCCGCCTGTCCGGCGTGCGGCATGCCAAAAAATGACTGGCCCGGGGAAGGCTACAGTTCCGAGGGCCAGAACTTTTGCTGTCAGGGCTGCGCAGAGGGAACGGGATGCGCCTGCGCAAAGGTTTCGCCGGGTTTTTCCCGCGAGGGACAGAAGGCGACCAAAGCGGAGCCCCGGACCGGAAGGCAGCGCTCCGGCGCTCCAGCGCCCCAGGGTGAACTGAGCGGAGAGCGCGACCAGCAAGGCACCGAGGAAGCCATCGATCAATCCGGCCACAGCATCGCCTTCGAGAAAGAGGAGTAAGGCACAAGGCGGCGCGATGCGATCCGTCGCGAAACTGATTCAGCAACCGCACGCGGACTGAGTTTCGTGCATTCGCGAGGCGGGATTCCTGAACAAGTTTTCCCCTCAATGTTCGCAATCTGGTCTGGCCTGTTTGCCACCTCCATCCTGCGCAAGAAGCAAGCGGCGAAAGCGGCGAGAGCCGCCATTCTGACAATCCCGGCCTTAGCTTCTTGCGGCAACCCGAGATGCGTCCTGGCAAATGGATTGTGCGCGACTGCCAAAACGCGTTTGAGTTTCCAAACATCGGGTCCTTAGGAGGGCAGTTTTCGGCCCGCGCTCCCGGCGGAATGTTCGGCGTTGCCAAGGTGCCAGGCAATGAGCGAAACTCCGGCGTTTGGCCTGGGCGATTGGCGCAGTGGTAGCGCAGCAGCTTTACACGCTGTGGGTCGGGGGTTCGAATCCCTCATCGCCCACCAGATAACCCGATCAACAACATAAGATTTCTATGGCTTCTTCACCCGCGCCCCTTGTTTTGATTGTTTGCACAGGCAACTCATGTCGCAGCCACATGGCTGAAGGCCTGTTGCGCGCGGCCGCGGGTGATCGGCTTCGCGTGGCGAGCGCGGGCTCAAAGCCGGCCGGGTTCGTGCATCCCCTGGCGATTCGGGTGATGAAAGACATCGGGATCGACATCTCAGGCCATCGCTCCAAGCATTTGGATGAGTTTCTGAGTGAGGAGGTCGAGACGCTGATTACGGTCTGCGGGAAGGCGAATCAGGTCTGCCCGACGTTTTCCGGCCAGGTAAACCGGCATCATTGGGGATTCGAGGATCCGGCGCACGGGGCTCGTTCGGAAAGAGAGCAAGTAGCGGTTTTCCGTGGGGTCAGGGACGAGATGCGATCGGTTTTCGAGGCTTACGCCGCGGGCCGCCTCGACCAGGCGAAACGGAAGGGTTGACATTTATCGGATTAGCGTTATTTTCTGAACATACAGAAATGAATGCAGCACCTGTCAAACTCTCCACCGTCGAACGGAAGTTCGTCCTGCACTGGGGTGAAATGGGCACGCGCTGGGGCATCAATCGGACGGTCGCCCAGGTGCATGCGCTCCTTTACATTTCGAAGAAGCCCCTCAACGCTGAGGAAATCATGGGCACGCTGGACGTGGCCCGGTCGAATGTGAGCACCAGCCTCAAGGACCTTCAGGGGTGGAGAATCGTCCGCCTGGTCCACATCATGGATGACAAGCGGGACCACTTCGAATCGATCAAGGATGTGTGGGAAATGTTTCGGGTCGTGCTGGACGAGCGCAAACGGCGCGAGATCGATCCTACCCTCGCGCTATTGCGGGAATGCATTGGCGAAGCCGAAAAGGACAAGGAAACCGGGGAATATACCGAAGCGCGGCTCCGCGCCCTCTACGACTTTTTTCAAACCACGACAGCGTGGTACGTCCAAATCCGCGAGTGGCCGGTCAGCGCTCTCGTGAAGCTTATCAAGATGGGAGACAAAGCGCTCAAGATGCTGGGGTCTGGTTGAGTCTCTCTTTTTTTTAGCAGCGTATTTCTGTAACGACAGAATTACCAGATACTATGGAACAGAAAGGCCAACTCTTCTACGATGGCGATTGCGCCTTCTGTGTTCGTCTGGCGCAGAAGTTCGCGCCCTTGCTCAATTCGAGGGGCTTCGTGTTGCGGCCCTTCCCCTCCTGTCCCGCCCGCGCCAACTCGACGGATGTTTCGCTTCCGGCTCGGATGCGGCTTCGCACGGACCAGGGCGAAGTCTATGAGGGCGCCGCGGCGCTCTTCTTTCTGGCGGAAAGGATTTGGTGGAGCCGGCCGGTCCATCTTCTGGGCCAATCGCGGCTCGTCCGGCGCATGGCGCAGGCCGGCTATGATTGGGTGGCAAGAAACCGCTATTGCTTCGGCGCCAGGTGCGCTCACACGGCCGCCAGCGCCGGACGTGGAAAGCGGGCGCTCGATTGGGCGCCATTGGTTCTATTGACCGCGGGAGCCCTCGGCGTCGGCTGGAATGCTCCGCGCTGGGTTTTGATGTGGTTGCTGGCCGGCGCCATTTTCCTGGGCTGCAAATGGCTCGCCTGGCGAACGGCGGAACGGGAAATCAAGATGGCGGGTTGGCCGCGTCTGATTGCTTATTTCCTTCTCTGGCCTGGACTGGACGCGCGGGCGTTTTTGGATCGAACGCGACGACCGGCGAAGCCGCCTGTTGAACGGTGGGTATTCGCAGTCGGAAGCATCGTGCTGGGCGCCATCCTGTTTTGGGGCATTGCACGCTTTGCCGCAGCCCCCTCCCCTCTTCTGGCCGGCTGGTTGGGCATGATCGGCATCGCCTTCCTGCTGCATTTCGGCTTGTTTCACCTCCTGGCCCTGGCCTGGATGACGGCTGGTGTCTGCGCTGAACCGATCATGCGCGCGCCCATTGCGGCGAGATCGCTGAGCGATTTCTGGAGCCGTCGTTGGAACCGCGCCTTCAATGACTGGGCCGTGCCTTGTGTCTTTCGGCCATTACTGGGGCGCTTTGGCAAGGGGGCGGCAGTCCTGGGCACTTTTCTAGTCTCGGGCCTCCTTCATGAGCTGGTCATCTCGGTGCCTGCTGGCGCCGGATATGGTTTGCCCGCCACCTACTTTCTTTTGCAAGGAATGGGCGTCGCGGCGGAAAGCTCGGCCGTGGGAAGGCACCTGCAATTGGACCGTGTCCCTGCCGGGCGGCTGTTCGCGCTGGTCATGGCAGCCGGGCCGGTCTTCTGGCTGTTTCACCCGCCATTCGTTTACCGTGTTTTTCTGCCATTCATGAAGACCATGGGTGGTCTTTGAAAGGACCTATGAAACTATCCACAATTCTGCAAATCGCCGGAGTCGCTCACTTGGGATTGATTTGGGCGGGAGCGACCATGCCGCGCGTTGTTCGGCTCCGCGATCAATTGGCTCCCTTGCCCGAATTCATTCGGCGCCTGTTCTGGGTCTATTACGCCTTCATTGGATTGTCCCTGGTGTGCTTCGGCGCGGCTTCGTTTTTCCTCGCAGACATATTGGCGTCGGGCACAACGCTGGCGCGGACGGTGTGCGGATTTCTCTGCGCCTTCTGGACGTTGCGGCTGTTTACCGCGCTATTTCTCTTCGACGTCCGGCCCTATCTCGAGAAGCCGCTCCTTCGGCTCGGTTACCATGCCATCAACATCGTTTTCGTCTGCCTGCCGGTAATCTATGGATGGGCGGCAATGAGAGGGGTGTCTTCATGAAGAGAGTTATGCCTGTCATTCGCGGCCTGATGGCGCGGCGTGTGTTGATCAACTTCCGCATCAGGCCTGAAATTGCGCGCGGGTGGCTCCCCCCGCCGTTTCGTCCGGCGCTTCTCGGCGATTGGGCCATGGGTGGCATTTGTTTGATCCGCCTCGAGCGAATCCGGCCGTGGTTTCTGCCCGGAGCGTTGGGCCTGACGTCGGAGAATGCAGCTCACCGATTCGCGGTAGAATGGGACGATGGCAGAATCACGCGCAAAGGAGTGTTCATTCCGCGTCGCGACACCGATTCGACAGTAAGCCAATTGACTGGCGGCAGACTGTTTCCTGGCGTCCATCACGCGGCCTCCTTCCGGGTTTGGGAAACCGCGGGCCGGTTCAAATTGGAAATGCGCAGCACCGACGATTGCGCCTTCGTGCGGCTGGCCGCGCGAACTTCTCCGAATTGGCCCAGGGGATCGGTCTTTCACAGCCTGGAGCAAGCGTCGGAGTTCTTCGAGAAAGGGGTCTTTGGATGGTCGCCCGGCAGACGCGAAGGACAATTTGAAGGTCTCGAACTGCGAACGGGGCACTGGCGGGTTGAACCTTTGTTGGTCGAGCGGGTTGAATCAAGCGTCTTTGCCGACAGCACTCGCTTTCCGCCGGGCTCGGTCGAGTTCGACTGCGCCCTTCTGATGCGGGGAGTCCCGCACGAATGGCGGGCTCTGCCGCCACTGGCAAGACAGAGTCCTGCGCGCCTGGACGGCAGGCTTAAGGAAGGAGCGCCATGCACCATTTAACCACCGCTCTGCAACTCGCGGCCGCGCTGCAGCTCGGGATTGCTCTTCTCAACCTGGCGTTGCCTCGGGCGCTTGGCTGGAGAGAAGACCTGGCGAAACTGCCGCTGCTCGTCCGGGAGGTCTTTCAAGTCCATCTCTGGTTCATCTCGGTGACGCTGACAATTTTTGCGGTAATGACCTGGCGCTTTGCCGCCGAGATGGCGCATCGCGAAAACGAAGCCTGCCGCTGGCTGGCGGCCGCCATCGGAGCCTTTTGGGGAATTCGCACCATCCTGCAGATCACCTATTACAGCGGCAGCCACTGGCGCGGCCGGCCCGGGAGGACCACTGCGCACATCCTGCTCTTACTTCTCTACGGCGGCTTTGCCTGTATTTATTTTTGGTCGGCCTTCGGAACGAATCCTCAACCATGAAGAGCACCGTCCAAACCCGTGTCCACGACAGTCCCGCAAGCGAAGCCGGCAGGATGCGCCTGCTCTCCACTCCGGGCGATCCACTCGTCCAGGTTCGCTGGCTGCGCGTGTTGTTTCTGAACTTCGAAGTCCCGCCCGACCTTTTGCGCGTTCCCCTCCCTGCTCCCTTTGCGCTCGAAGAGTATGACGGCTCGGCCTGCGTGTCGTTGGTCGCGCTGACGATGCGTCGCTTCCGGCGGCATCACCATGCTCCGCTCTGGGGAACAATGTTCAGCCTGATCAACGAACAACGGTTTTTTAACCTGCGCACCTACGTGCGGGTGGGAGCGGAGTCCGGCGCATTTTTCCTCTGGAGCTGGTTGTCGCGGCCGTGGGGATTGCCGCTGCCGGCACGGCCATTTGGATTGTCGTGCGGCTTTGCCAAATCATTTCACCGTCACTCCCACGAAACCGGCGATTTGCGCGGAGAGGTGATACAGGGGCGGGATCGTTTCCGCTACAGCGTCCGGATCAACCCGGCCACGCAATTTGAAACCAGCCCGCGCGGTTCACTCAGCGAATTTGCTCTCGAACGTTACACCGGCTTCTTCTGGCATCACAACGCAGGGAACGTTTTTCGCGCGTGGCATCCGCCGTGGTTACAAATCCAGGTGGACCCGAGTATCGAGGAGGACAGCCTGGTGACGCGAGCCTTTCCATGGTTCAAGGAAGCGCGGCTGATTGGAGCGAATTACGCCCCGGGCTTTGACGATGTCTGGATCGGCCGTCCTCACAAGCTGGGTCGCGCTGAATTCCGTCGGAGGCAGAGGGCGCGAAGCGCCTTTTTCGACATGCCGTAAAGCCGCCCTAAAGCATAAGCATCGGAGACAAACATGCAGACAAAGCAAAAAATTATTCTGGCCGGCGGCAGCGGCTTTCTCGGGACGATGCTGGGGCAAGACCTGTTGCGGAACGGCTACGACGTCGTTGTCCTTACGCGCAGGCCAATGCCTGGAACAACTTCGATCCGGCCTGTTGTCTGGGACGGGAAAACAATGGGCGGTTGGGTAACCCTCTTGGAAGGTGCGGCGGCGGTGGTGAACCTGGCTGGCCGGAGCGTGAATTGCCGCTACGATGCCCGCAATCGCCGCCTCATTCTCGAGTCACGCATTGATTCGACGCGGGTGTTGGGCGAGGCAATCAGCCGGTGTGACCGCCCGCCGCCGGTTTGGCTCAATTCAAGCACCGCCACCATTTACAAACATTCCTTCCACCCCATGGACGAGGCGACCGGTGAGATCGGAGCTACGCCAGAGGCCAAGGATGCCTTTTCCGTTTACGTAGCGCGCTCCTGGGAACAAGTCCTGGACCACGCTCAAACGCCGGAAACGCGAAAGGTGGCTCTGCGAACGGCCATGGTTCTGGGCACCGGTAAAGGCAGCGTATTTCGCGTATTGCGGCGTCTGGCCCGTTTGGGATTGGGAGGCCGCATGGCTGAAGGGACCCAGTATGTTTCCTGGATCCATGAAGAGGACTTTTGCCGCGCCATCCGCTCCCTCATCAACAACAAAGATCTGAGAGGACCAGTGAATCTGGCGGCACCGCATCCGGTGACCAATGACGATCTGATGCGATTGCTGCGCA
>CAZCUL010000149.1:0-4644 GCA_964501475.1 uncultured Verrucomicrobiota bacterium
CACTTTCACCTGGCCATCGAGCGTTTCCACCTGGCTTACCTCAGGACGGGCTTTGAGCAGTTCGACGGCCTGCTCCTGGGGGGAGGTAACGCGGACCCAGATCACGCGGCCCGCTGTCATCTGATCGCGCACCCCCTGGACCGGTCCGCTGTAAATGAGCCGGCCCCGCTCGATAATGGCTACGCGGTTACAAAGGGTCTGCAATTCGCTCAGGATGTGGGAGGAAATAATGATCGTTTTCCCCATGCGCTGCAGTTCCTGAAGAATGGCCATCATCTCAATACGGGCTCGCGGATCGAGACCGCTGGCCGGCTCGTCCAGCAGGAGAACTTGCGGGTCATGGATCAGGACGCGGGCCAGGCCGAGACGCTGTTGCATGCCCCGGCTCAACGCTCCGATCAGCGCGCCGCGCTTCTCGCTCAGGCCGACCAGCTCAAGAACGTCGTTCACCGTCTTTTCCCGCTGCGCAGTCGGAATCTTGTAACAGGCCCCGAAGAAATCGAGATACTCGGTCACCTCCATGTCCTTGTAGACGCCGAAGAAGTCGGGCATATACCCGATGACGTGCCGGACGGCGTTGGCGTCGGTCACGACGTCGTTTCCCAGCACTTTGGCCTGACCGGCGGAGGGGACAAGGAACGTGGCCAGAATGCGCAAGGTGGTCGTCTTGCCCGCGCCGTTCGAACCAATGAAGCCAAAGAGGTCGCCGCGCAAGACGGTCAAGTCGAGCGAATCGAGCGCCTTCGTGTTGCCGAAAGTGCGGGTGAGTCCAATGGTTTGAACGGCCGGAAGAGGAGGAGCGCTTTCAGACATAAGCGGAATTCAGATCAGGGCAGGGTTTGGAGAACTCGAAAGAGCGTGTCGCTATGGCTGCGGCGCGTGGAGAATCGGTTGATGCGCTCGACCGGGGCGTAATCGGGCACCCAGGCAAACAAGACCGCATCGCCGCGCCGGACGAAGTCGTCCAGGTCCACCCGCGGAGGGGTGAGAAAATTCCGGTGGCTGCCCTGGGCGTCGAGATAGCTGGCAAAGGAGGCGGCAATGGCGCTGCGGGGAACGTCCTCGAAAAGCGCGCGCTGATTGCTGCCAAAGGCGCGTTGGCGCTCGCTGACGACCTCGTAAAAGTGCCGGCCGTATTGCTCGACAAACTCGGCCAGCGATTTGCCGCTTCGCTTCGTGCGAAGGAACGTCCGGGTCTTCCCGGGATTCACCGTCTCCAGCTCAAAAACCTGCCCATCCACGACCAGGGCCAGATGATGCGTCGGCCTCCCCGACCGGTTCTCGACCTCGATGCGCCATTCATTTCCCTGCCCGGCGATTTGGAAGACCATCGGGGATTCCTCCTGGCGCCACCAATCGCTCACGTAGAGCTGGCTGGTCCAGACCGGGACGCTGATCATGGCCCGGAAATTATTCCCGCGATGCTCGATGGTGGCGCGGCTGCTTTCCTGCGCCCCGCGGAACCCGCCGACAAATTCGCTGCGAAAGACCGCCAACGGCTGGGTGGATTCGACGGGATAACGCGCGTTCACGGGCGAATAAACCGAAGCGTAGGTGTGGCCGCTCCAATCGGCCTTCTCTCCCAGCGGCAAAATATCCACCAGGTGCAACTCGTTCCATTCCGTCTCGCCGGCGCGCAGCTTGTAGCCAATCACGTAGATCAGTCCGGAGAAGAGCGCGACGTAAATCGGGAAGGTGATCCACGTCAGCATCTGTTTGCCGATCTTTTTCAGCCAGAGTTGATCGAGCGGGCCGATCACGATCAGGTAACCGACGAGCAACACCAGAAGCCAGCCCACGGGCAGCTTCCGCACCTGTTGGCTGTCCACCATCGCCCCAAAAATCCCATCCGTGCTGTAGGCCGCATAGGTGTTGTAATCCGCAAGCGCGAGCAGCTCCGGCGGCAGACTGATCATTTTCGCCCAGAAATAGCCGCGGTTTTTCCAGCCATCAAACGGTTCGAGTTCCGGCGCGAACAGGAAAAGCGTGACCTGCCCTCGCCCCCGTTTGGCCGCCACAACCAGCGGTTGCTCGCGGGTGCCGGCCAGGACTTGCCCGTCCCGGATGGAACCCGAAGCGACCTGCATCGACGCGCCTTCAAAATCCAGGTCCCGGTTCAGAGCGGCAAACGGATTCTGAAATGAACGCGTGGAGGAACCTTGTTGCCGTTCAAACTCGTAACGGCCCCCATCCACCCGCTGATCCGTCCGCAGCCAGTCTTCCAAAAGGCGGGTTTGGTCCGGCCGGTTCGCCATTCCGGTCAAGCTGCAGGGCAGGAGGTCGCGCAGCCAGGGCGCGCCCTCGAGCTGGCTGGCTTGCTCGACGCCCACCACCAGGTGGCCGCCGTTGTAAAGCCAGGTGAGGAGCGCCCGCGCCTGGTTCGCTTTCAGGTCCAGGGCGCGATCCGAACTCAGATAAACCGTGGTCAATCCTTCCAGAGCAATGGCATTGTCCGGAAAGAGGCTGGGCTGAATCCGGGCCACGACCGGCTTGGCGTCGTCCACGCCTGGCTTCACGTCCGGCAAAACGGGCGGCGTGCGGGTGACGGCCCCCAGGAGCGGCATTTTCCAGAATTTGTTTTTGCGCGGCCGGATGTCCCGCTGTTCCGCTATGGCGCGCCCCCGTTCATTCCGCAGGACCGCGTTCCAGCTATAGATGTAACGGCCGGAAGAAAAGACCGGGACGACGAACCGTTTGGTGGTGCCCGTGGGCAATTCCAAGGCCATCAACCGCGACTGCTCTTGTCCAAAAGTGCCCGGGGATATCTCGAACACCGCGTCGATGGGCGGGCCGTCGTTCGATACCTCGACGACCACCGGAAACCAACTGGCTTCCGGCACAACGCCATCATAACCGAGAAACACGTCAAAACGGACCGCCGCCAGCGCGGCCTGGACGAACGGGCCGAGAATGGCCAAAGAGAGAGCGAGCCGCCGCGCCAAGAGAAGCTTCAGCGAAAATGGGCGGCAGCCTCGCGCCTTGAAAAACGGATTTGTGATCTGAGCCATCGTTGGCGCCTTGTCAGTTTGAGTCCTTCCCGATAATGGAGCCAGGGAGGCGATCAGGCAATGCCAAAGGAAGATTGGCGACCTTCCTCGATCCGCCAAACTTCAGAGGAATTACTTGGTGAACGGTCGAATGCGCCGCGGCAAAGGCGCCGGAAGCAGGTCAGCCAGCCGCTCTAATCATGCCCCTTGGCCGCCATGTCGCCGTCCCGAAAGACCTCCAGGGATTGGAGCCAATTCTCGGGAGTCACGCGCAGAACACAAAATGTCGCAGGCTGTCCGACCTTCAAGCCGCTGCCAATCCCCGCCAGGTCTGCCGGCGCGTCCGAGAAACGCTGCCAGACTCCACGCCACGAGGAGTTCAGCATTTCCGCGGCGCGAAAGACACCCTGAATCGGCTGCAATGCCGAGCCGGCAAAGAGCGGACTGCCTGGCAGACGAACGATCTGGTCCTCGCCTACTTCAACCTGAAGCCGCCCGAGCGGGTATTTTCCTGGCGGCGCCCCCGCCGCAGCCATGGCATCGGTGGTGTAATAAATGTTCTCCTCGCCGATGATGCGGTGAATCAACCGGAAGAGCGGCGGCGAGACGTGGATGGCATCCGGAATGACGCTGACCTTCAAGCCGCTTGTCTCGAAGACGCGCCAAAGAATATTGTCGTGCCGGTCGATTTGGCGCGGACAGCCGTTGGCCAGGTGCGTGAAACCGACCGCGCCCGCTTTATGGGCCTGAAGCAGCCGTTTGAATGGTGCGTTTGTGTGTCCCAGGCTCACCTTGATGCCGAGCGAAGCGGCCAAAGAAATCGTGGCAACGGCCTCGAGCCTTTCCGGCGCCAGAGTCAGCAAAAGCGGATCCGTGCCCGCCACTTCGCGCAATTGGCGGATATGGGCAGGCGTGGGGTCGCACATCACATCGGGATTATGCGCCCCGCAAAATCCGGGTTCCGCAGAGAGGAAGGGACCCTCGATGTGCCAACCCGCGATGTGCTTTTGCAATTGAGGAGATTTGTTCCGCAACCCGCGCAGGTGCTCCAGACGCTTCATCATCTTTTCCCACTCATCGGTGATAAGCGTGAGAAAGAAACGGGTGCAGCCGTCGAGTTGGAGCTTTTGGGCCGCTATCAGCAACGGCTCCAATGCGAGCCCGTCCTGCTGAAAATCGATTCCAGCGTAGCCGTTGATCTGCAGGTCCACCAGGCCGGGAGCCACCCAGAGATTCTGAGGTAGAGGCGCGCCCGCGGAACCGATTTCCGTAATGAGGCCGTTCTGCCACCGCATTTGCACCGGCTCTCCCGTCGCATAATGAAACGCGGAAAGGTTACCTTTCATGGGCAGCCTCGACCTCCAAATTTGGACGCGCATTGGGACCATGGACCGGAAGGATACGTTCTGGAGTGGGCCGGAGAGTGCAGAGGAATACCACCCGTCCTCCGTAGCAATACTGCGGAGGGTGGACACGCCAAGACGTTTCGCACCAACCCGAAGGGTTGCCAGAAGGCAGCCGGAGGTCGAAGCAACGCGGAGACCTCCGGTCTGTGGGGAAACGAGTACGCACCCCAATGGGGTGCCAGAGAGCTTCCGGCAAAGCCTGCGGAGGAAATAGGCACTGCGGCGACGCAACCTCATGTCGGAGAGAAAAC
>CAZCUL010000150.1:0-5917 GCA_964501475.1 uncultured Verrucomicrobiota bacterium
CACACGCGTGCGGAAACCGACGTTCAGGGTGTGATACCAAATGTTGAGTTCCCAGAGGAACGGCGTGTCCACCATCGAAAGAAAATCCACGGCTGGGACCAGCTTTCCGTCAGGCCCGGGAACCTCGTGCGTGACGTCCACAATGTATTCATTCGCGCCAATCCCGTCGAAGCGCGGCAGGTTGTAGTTGGGCAAACCATCGCCCTCGACCGCCAAACCCCACCCTGAATGCGCCGGCCCGCAAACGGCCCCTTGCTTTTTCGCCCAGCGCAGTGTGTTCAAACAAAGGGTCGGCCAATGATCCTTCGAGTCGCCTCCCGGATAAATCTGGTCCTTGAGTTGCAGCAAAACCAGATGACCGGACTGATGCGAGCCAAAGCCCGAAACCTCGATGTCGTAGCGGAGCAAGTAAGGATACTGCGAGACCCGGTCCACTGCGCCGCAAAAGAATTGCTTCTGGTAATCAAAACAAGGCCCCCACGTCAGATTGGCCCCGATCTTGAGATCTTCGCCCATGCAATGGCGAATCATGTCTTCCGCGTGCACCCCCTCGGTCGGTTTCACATAATGCGCGCAACCCGCGGCGTGAATGTGATGGTCGCCCGACCACCAGCCGAATTGCGCGGGATCGATCCATCGCTCCACTTTGAAAGCCGCTTCCTCTTCGGCCGAATCGACCTTCAGTTTTTCCGTCCTGGTGATCGACTCCGGTCCGCGCGAGAACTCGACGGTGTAGATCCCCTCCGGCAATTTGATCGTCTCACCGTCGGCCCGATAAATCTGCGGATGAAAGGCAAAGTCGGGCGCCAAACGCTTGGCTTGGGAGGGGTAAACGCGCCCCTGGGCGTCTCGAATGACAAAGGAGGCGGTGGTCGGCTCCCCGTTTTCGTCCAGGACGCGAAGCTTCACTTCGCTGGCGGGGCGGCAGTCGAAAAGAACATCCACTTCGTTCCGGAAGCCGATGTCCTGCGTTCCCTGCCCGACGTTGAAGCCGATGCGGGCTTCTCGCTTTCCGGCATCCCGGCTGTAAAGCTGGACGATGCGGTATTCAAGCGCCAGGCCGGTCAGGGTTTTCGTCAGCGGCTGCTGATCGTAGGTGGCCAGGTCCAGCCAGGCGTCGCGGACCTGCTCCCGGGCCGCGCCGTGCAGGCGGCGCGCATTGGGACTGGCCGCGCGCAGGGCCGCGGTGGTGCCCGATTCGTTGGCAACCTTGACCAGGAACTGCCGCCAACCGTTCTCATCAAGCTCGGGCCTGGCCGGGCCTTGCGCCACCTTCACCCGCATCTCGGGATTGATCTCGACGGCCAGGAGGCAATAAGGGTCCAGCAATTCCTGGACTTTCTTTACCGCCGCGGCTGAATCCACTTCCCTGAGCGCGGCTTCCAAGCCTCTTTTGGTCTCCGCGGAAAACGGCGAACCAAGGTAATCCGTCGCCTCGATCAGCCGTTTGACCTGCGCCGCCAAAGGCTGCCATTCGACCTCTTCAACCACAGGAGGCGGGGCTGCCGCGCCGGCGCAGACGCAGCCGAAGATCAGACAGAGTGCAAGTGGCGTTTTGAGAGGGAAGCGCTTGTGGCTTGTATTCATACGATTCTTTTGTTGGGGCTTCGGACCCGACCCTACCAGAAGAGGTCCGGTTGGCCAGTGGGAAGTTCACCCGCCAAACGGCGTCGAAATGGCGGCCAAAGGATGGGGCAAAGGGCAAATTGGCGCTTGTCAAAGGCGATTCTCTTGGTAGCTTGTCCGACCTTTGAATATGAAGGCAGACATTCATCCAAAATACCAGGATGCGGAAATCCGCTGCGCTTGCGGAAACGTGATCAAGACCCGCTCGACCCGGCAGACGATTATCGTCGGTATCTGCAACGCTTGCCATCCCTTCTACACCGGCACCCAGAAGTTCGTGGATACCGCCGGGCGCGTCGATAAGTTCGAACAGCGCATGGCCAAGACCAAAGCCGCCCAGGAGGCCGCCGCTTCCACCCGAAAGAAACCCCGCAGCTAACCGCTTTACGCTCATCCGCCCGCAGGGACTCGCTGTCCGGCGGGCGGATTGCTTTTGCCCTCGAACATGGATTTACAACCGCACATCGAACGTTTTCAAACGCGCCTCGCGGAGGTCGAGGCCGCGTTGAGCGATCCCAGGGTGTTTGATAACAAGCAGCGCGCCCAGGAGCTTTCCCGTGAATATTCGCGCCTCAAAGATTTGGTCGCCGCCGGAAACAGCCATCTCAAAACGCTAAGCGACCTGGCGGAGAATCAGAATCTCCTCAAAAGCGAACCGGCCGAGTCCGAAATGGCCCAATTGGCCGCGGAAGAAGTTTCCCGTCTGGAGAAAGAGGCCAAGCGCCTCGCGCTCCAAGTCGAGCAAGGCATCCTCCCGCCCGATCCCAGCGATTCGCGAAACACCATCATTGAAATACGCGCCGGCGCCGGTGGATCGGAGTCGGCCCTCTTTGCCGCCGACCTCTACCGGATGTACATGCGTTACGCGGAAAACAAAGGTTGGAAAGTGGAAACTCTCGATTCCAGCCCTTCCGACCTGGGCGGATTCAAGGAAATCATTTTTAACATCAGCGGCACGGATGTCTATAAACGCCTCAAGTACGAAAGCGGTGTCCACCGGGTGCAGCGCGTCCCCGCCACCGAAGCCCAGGGCCGCATTCATACCAGCACGGCGACCGTGGCGGTCCTGCCGGAAGCCGAAGAGGTGGACGTGCAAATTCGCCCCGACGACCTGGAAATCACCGTCTGTCGCGCCTCGGGCCCCGGCGGACAGGGCGTCAATACCACCGATTCGGCCGTGCAGGTGCATCATAAACCGACCGGCCTGATCGTGCGTTGCGCCGATGGACGCTCTCAACAAAAGAACAAGCAGCAGGCAATGACCGTTCTGCGGTCACGCCTCCTCGAAGCCAGAGTCGCCGAGGAAAATGCCAAATACGCCGCCCAGCGCAAAGCCCAGGTCGGAACCGGCGAACGCAACGAGCGCATTCGCACCTACAACTTTCCGCAAAACCGCGTCACCGATCATCGCATCGAGCTCACCCTCTACAACCTGCCCGCCTTCGTGGCCGGAGAACTCGACGACATTATCGAGCCGTTGATGGCTGACGAGGTCGAGGAGAAGCTCGCTGCTCTCAAGATGTAACCGCACCCCGCCGCCTCGCGTTCTTCGCAGAAATGAATTGCCGGCGCCCGACTTTCAAGAGCATGCAACAATGACAGTTAAAGGTCTTATCTTCGATTGTGACGGAACTCTTGCGGATACCATGCCGTTTCATTGGAGAGCGTGGCAAATCGTCGCCCGGCGCCATCGCCTCCACTTTCCCGAGGACCGCTTCTACGCGCTCGGCGGCGTGCCGTCGCGCGACATCCTGAAGATGCTGGCCCTCGAGCAGAATATTGCGCTCGATCATCTGGCCGTAGCCTTCGAGAAAGAGTCGGAATATCTCCCTCTGATTCCTCAAGTGCAGCCGATCAGCGTCGTCGTGAACGTCGCCCGGGAACAGCTTGGCAAAATCCCCATGGCGGTCGCTTCCGGCGGCACGCGCGTCGTTATTGAACAGGTCCTCCAACACCTGGGCATACGGCAATTCTTCAACGCCGTGGTCACCAGCGAAGATGTTTCCCGGCAGAAACCCGCCCCGGACATCTTCCTCCATGCGGCCAGCCAGCTTGGGATTCCGCCGGAGCTGTGCCGCGCCTATGAAGACACCGACCTTGGCCTTCAAGCCATTCGCGCCGCCGGAATGGAGGCCGTGGATGTCCGCGAAATGCTGCGGTTCTCTCCCTGAAACTGGTAGGGACATCGCGCTGCGATGTCCCTACCCGCGCAGCAGCGGGCGGAATGGCTGCGCCGCTGACGGCGCAGCGCGCCCTCCCTACCCTGATCCGGACCGCGGTCCTCTGGCCCGCACTGGAGTTTGGACATTTTCTGTCAGTGCCGAGCACCGCAAAGCGGTGCCAGAAGGTAGCCGGAAGTCGCAGCGTAGCGGAGACCTCCGGAAAGGGTTGGCAAAGAAGCAGCACCCCATTGGGGTGCGTACTCGTTTCCCCACAGACCGGAGCTCTCCGCGTTGCTTCGACCTCCGGCTACCCTCTGGCAACCCTTCGAGTTGGTGCGAAGCGAAGCTTCGGGACCACGCAGGCCTCTGGCCCGCACGCTCTGGCCGCAACAGGGTCTTTTGGGAGAACCAGCGCGCAGGACAGCATCGCTGTCGCCGGACTCCCCAGCGCCTTTCGCATCTCATACGCTGCGGCTGGGGACAGCCGCGCTCCGTCTCGGCAGTCTGCGCTACTCCTGTTTCTTTGGATCGGTGATCAAATCCATGACGGTGACAACTCCGAGCAAACGATTGTTTGCGTCCGTCACCAGCAGCTTGTTCGTGCCGCTCCGAATAAATCTCTCCATCAACTCCGGCACCGCCGTTTCCGGCCCCACCGACGGCAGCTCGCCCAAAGGCATCTCCTTGAGCAGGGTCTCCCGGTTCACGTCCGCCCGTTTCAAGAACTCGTAGAAATCTTCGCGCTTCACGACCCCCTTGATCTGTCCTTCGCCATCGACCACCGGATACAAGCTGTGCGGAAAAGACTTGGCGATGCCGAGCACATCGCTGATCGGCATCTCGGTGCGCAGCGCCTTGACATTCTTTGCCATCAGGTCGGATGCGTGGAGCTTCATGACTTGCGGCGGCAACTTGCTGGTGATGGCCTCGATGATTTCGCGCGACTGATATTTGTTGGCCGACTTCTTGAAGAGCCGTCCCAGCGAACCGGTGCCATGGACCATTTGATGAAAAATGTTGGCCGGAATCGATACCAGCCGGGTCGGTTGCTGCGCCCGGCCGTCGAAGCGGAAAAGCTGATCCCCTAATAAAGCGCGCTCTCCGAAATACTCGCCGGCCGTGATGATGTTCACCACGCCCTTTTCGTCCAGAAGTTCGATGGCGCCTTCCTTCACGATGTAAAACGAAAACGCCGGTTCGCCCCGGTGGAAAACGAAGTCGCCGGTCTGCAAATGGATTTCTTTGAAGAGCGAGCTGAATCGCGGGCTGAGCAAATTGATGTCGGGCGGAAAAAAAAGGTCGAGCGTCCAGTCCAGCACCACCCGCAGCTTGCGGTCGAAGCGGGGCAGCTTCGCCAGGTAAATCGTGCGCCACAGCCACCAGGCAACGAAACCGGAAAAGTTGTAGCCCATAATGCTTCCCACCGCGATGTGCCGGCCAATGGAAGCCATCTCCCCGTAACCTTTGAACGTAAAGGCAATCAACGACCGGTTCTCGTAAATCCGGGCGATGTTCTTCCCCAGAACCGCCCCCTGGCGCATGGCGAACTGCGCGGTGTCCGGACAAAAACCGCCTTTCACAAACGGGATCGCGGCGCAGTCTCCAGCAGCCCAAAGATGCGTCTGGCCTTCGACGCGGCACTGGTCGTTCGCATGAATCCTGCCCTTGGCATTGGCAAATCCATTCTCCTTGCAGAGCCGGACGACCAGCGGATGAGGCGCGGTGCCGACAGTCGAGATGATCGTATTGGTCTCGATCGTCTCGCCTTCCTGAAGATAAACGCGATGGGCGGTGACTGCTTTGACCCGCTTGTTTAAGAGCAGTTTCAGCCCGCGTTCCTGCAGCTTCTCGGCGCTATAGTCGCCGAGCCGCCGGCTCAAAGTGGGCAGGAGATGGTCGCGGCTGTGCACCAGATAGACCTGCAGGTCTTCTTCGTCCACGTTCGGGTAATAGACGTGAATGGCGCGGAAGAGGTCCAGGATATGGCCGGCCGTTTCCACGCCGGAATAGCCGCCGCCGACCACCACGAAGGTGAGCAGCCGCGATTTGATGTCGGGCCGCGATTCCAGACTCGCCTCCTCGATGCGCCCGATAATGGTGGTGCGCAGCAGCATGGCGTCGGTCAGGGG
>CAZCUL010000151.1:0-2623 GCA_964501475.1 uncultured Verrucomicrobiota bacterium
GCCGGGATCACAGATGAAGACTTGAGAGAACCTACAGAATCTTGGATAAAGGCAATTGGGCCTTCTGAGGCACGGTGGGTGATGGTACTGGTAGTCGGCGAGTTGTCGCGGAAAATTACCTTTGGCAGCACAGGAAACGCAGAAGTCAGCGTGGCTGTTTTGGACAAACAGGCGGGCAATGTTGTGTGGAAAGACAAAGCTTTGGGTAGAGCAGGTCAAGGTGGCCTCATGGGCATGCTCATGGTGTCTATGATGGACGACGACGCTTTAGCGCAGGCCCTAGGGCAAGTAATGTATAAGTTTCCCAAAAAACCGAAAAAAGACGTGAATTGAGAGTTGGTGTCATAGCTTATCATACTGCGCACGGGACAGCCGCCGGAATTGGTCGATCTCAAGAGCGACGTCCTTCCAGTTTCGCTGCCTGACGTCGGTTTCCTTGATAATGTGCTTGGCTGGTTTGGCACCAACATTCTTTGTTTCTGGAACGGAACTAACCAGATCCTCGTGCGTGAGTTTCGCGGTGGAGCGTTCGTTCAACGTGCGGCCATCGCGCTCGATTCTGGCGCGCGCCCGCTCGGGTTTGCCTACAATCCCGCCCGCTCACTCCTCGCATGGGCCGGTGGAAGTTCCTCGAACGCGGTTTACCTGGCGAACCTCGCAGCGCCCGACCGTCGGATTGAACGAAGAACGTCGAGGGCGGGCAATCCACGAATGAGCCGGGCGCGGCATCGCGCCGCGAATTCCTGGCGCGGAGCGGAAAGGCTGTCGCAGCGACCGCCCTCGCGGGCGTGACGATTCCGCATGTGCATGCTGCGGGAGACAATGCCATCCGCCTGGCGCTGATCGGCTGTGGCGGACGCGGGAGCGGTGCTGTGGGCAACGCGATGGAAGCCGGCGGCGGCCCGATCAAGCTGGTTGCGATGGCCGATCTCTATGAGAACCGCCTGCTCGGTTCCCATCGAGTTCTGACGGATCATTTCGGCGCCCGCGTGGATGTGCCGAAGGACCGGCAGTTCATCGGATTCGACGCCTTCAAGCTGGCCATCGACAGCTTGCGGCCCGGCTCCGGCGACATCGCCATGCTCACCGGCTACGCGGGATTCCGTCCGCAGCAGTTGGAATACGCGGTGCAAAAGGGCGTCAACGTCTTCATGGAAAAGTCGTTCGCGACCGATCCGCCCGGCGTGCGGCGCGTGATCCGGGCGGGCGAGGAAGCGGAGAAGAAAGGGCTCAAGATCGCCGCCGGCCTCATGTGTCGTCATTCCCGGAACCGACAGGAACTCATCAAGCGCATCCGCGATGGGGAACTCGGCGAGATTCTACAGATCCGCGCCTCCCGCATGGAGGCCAGCGGCCCGCTCCCGCCGCGTCCGGCGCAGACGAAGGATTTGGAGTGGCAGATTCGCAATTTCACCAGGTTCCTGTGGGTTTCCGGCGGACTTTTCGCTGAGATGGACATTCACCAGATCGACGAACTTTGCTGGATCAAGGAGGCCTGGCCGGTGGCCGCCCACGGCATCGGTGGCCGGGTCGCGAACAGCACCGATTGCAGCCAGAACCTCGACTCGTTCTCCGCCGAATGGACCTTTGCTGACGGCGCCACCGCCTACGACGTGGTGCGCTACATCCCGGGGTGCCACAATGAATTTGCCACTTACATCCAGGGCACCAAACGCGCTGCACAGTTTTCCGGTAATATCCACGCCGCCACCGTCCAGACCTACAAAGACCACCGCATCAGCCCGGACAACATCGAGTGGAAAGCACCGAAGGAAGAGATCACGTCGTGGCAGGCGCAGTGGAATGACTTCCTCGACGCGATCCGCGACGACCAACCGCTCAACCAGGCGAAGCGCGCCGCCATGTCGAACTTGACCGACATCATGGGCCGAGCCGCAATCCATATGGGCCGGATCATCACCTGGGATGAAGCGATGGCCTCCAACTTCCAGTTCTGCCCGAATATCGACAGTCTTACCTATGAGAGCGCGCCGCCCATCCAGGCTGACGCTCAAGGACGCTATCCCGTGCCGATTCCCGGTGCATGGGCGGAGATCTAGTTCGCCTGTCCCTTCCCCCGTGCTCAGCCGATGAACGAACATCTGATGCGCTCCCTGCGTTCTGCGGCCTTGCTCCTCGCCCTTTGCTTTCTGAGCGCGCGTGTCGCCTCTCCTTCTCCCGCTGCCACGAACACCCTTCAACTCTTCAACGGCACCAACCTCGCCGGCTGGTCGTCGTGGCTGGTGAATGCGAAGCGCGATGATCCACGCCGCGTCTTTACCGTCACCAACGGGATGATTCACATTTCTGGCGACGGCCTCGGCTACCTCGCCACCACCAATGAGTTCAGCGATTACCGGTTGGTCATCGAGTTTAAATGGGGCTCGCGCAATACGCGCTGGGGCGACCGCATCGGCAAGGCGCGCGATTCAGGCGTGTTCCTGCACGCCACCGGCCCGGACGGCAACAGCCACGACGGTGGCGGCGCGTTCATGGCCGCCATCGAGTGCAACCTGTTCCAGGGCGCGACCGGCGACTTCCTGCTCATCCGCGGCCAGCAGGCCGATAGCCGGCTCATCGCCCCGCGCGTGACCGTGCGCGCCGCCCGGAATCGCGACGCGGA
>CAZCUL010000152.1:0-6363 GCA_964501475.1 uncultured Verrucomicrobiota bacterium
GGTCACCTGCGGCGATTGCGCGAGCTTCCAGACCAGGGCATGTTCGCGGCCGCCCGAGCCAATGACCAAAACCTTCACCCGATTGATTGAATCAGGAAAACGGCAAATCCAAAGGAGAAAAGTTCAGGCCCCCAATGTGCCAAATAATGATAGCCGCGCGGCCCGGGAATTTGTTATGGTTTTGGAACATGCAATCCGGCGCCGTCACAACAAAAGGGCTGGCCGCCCTGGTTCAGGAGACTGTCGATCGCACACCGATTACGGACATCCACACGCACCTTTACGATCCCGCCTTTGGCGATCTGTTGCTCTGGGGGATCGATGATCTGCTGGTGTATCATTATCTGGTGGCCGAGGCCTTTCGCTATTTCGATATTCCTTATTCGAAGTTCTGGAGCCTTTCCAAAACGGAGCAGGCCGACCTGATTTGGAATCAGCTTTTCATCCAACACTCGCCCATTTCCGAGGCATGCCGGGGCGTTTTGACGACCCTGCAGGCGCTCGGCCTGAATGTGAATAAGCGCGACCTGCCGGCGATCCGAAAGTGGTTCCAGGAATGGAACGTCGAGGATTATCTCAGCCGCTGCATGGAGCTGGCGGGCGTTAAAAAGATTTACATGACCAATTCGCCGTTCGACGACCTCGAGCGCCCGGTCTGGGAGAGCGGCTTTCCGCGGGACGAGCGGTTTGTGGCGGCGCTCAGGATCGATCCACTGGTGGTGGCGTGGGGGGACACGGCTCCGGCTTTAACCCGCCGGGGTTACCGCGTGGGCGTGGGGTTAACGGAGAAGGTTTTGAGCGAGGTCCGCCGCTTTCTGAGCGAATGGACCGAACGGATAAAGGCCCGTTATGTCATGGTGTCGCTTTCACCGGAATTTGATTTTCCGGCAGACCATTCCGGAGCGCAACTGCTGGAGAAGGCCATCTTACCGCATTGCCGCGACCATAATTTGCCGATGGCGCTCATGTTTGGAGTGAAGCGGCAGGTCAATCCGGGATTGCGCCTGGCGGGTGACGGAGTGGGCCTGAGCAAAATGACCGCTTTGGAGAACCTTTGCGCCCGAAACCCGGAAAATAAATTCATGGCCACGGTCCTGGCGCGGGAAAACCAGCACGAATTGTGCGTCCTGGCGCGCAAGTTCCGCAACCTCCACATCTTCGGTTGCTGGTGGTTCACCAATGTGCCTTACATCGCCGATGAGATGACCCGCATGCGATTGGAGCTGATCGGGCTGAGCGTGACACCGCAGCATTCCGACGCGCGCGTGCTCGACCAGCTCATTTACAAATGGCAGCACTCGAAACGCGTCATTGCCCGGGCCCTAATCGATAAATACGAAGACCTTGCCCGGACTGGATGGACCCCTACGGCTGAGGAAATCGAGCGGGATGTGACCGGACTGTTTGGAGGCGAGTTCGAGCGTTTCTGCGGCTGGCGCTGCAAATGACGCGCTCCCGATCCGTTTAAATCCTTGCCGGCAACACTTCTTTTGCGGCGCCACCAGAGGGCCAGGCCAGCGCGCCAAAGGCCGCAATCATGGACCCAGCTCGAACCCCACTGATTGCACCCACTATGAACCGCGTGAGACCGTGTCTTCTATCGTTTGCTCTGATTGCGCCGGCGTTGGACCGATGTAAGTCCGCTCCCTCAATCGAACCACTCATCCTTCTCGTCAAAGGCCGGGATGGGGATGTTGACGATGCGGAGCTTTCCAATCGCCCGATGGCGGCAGCCGGGCTTGATAAAAACCGCGGTCAGCGGTTTCACCGGAATGAGTTTGCCATCGAGTTCGATCTGTCCCTCGCCCTCCAGCACGAGGTAAATCTCCGTCATCTTCGTGTGATAATGCGTCGTGGAATCGGACTCGATGTCCACCAGATGCATGGTGGCAAGCGGATTGTCCGGGCTGGCGAAAGCGCGCCGCGCAAACCCGCAGGGACAGCGGACCGCGTCGAGCTCATCCAATTGGGCAATCATGTAGTTGGCCATACGCTGCTGGAACGGTGTGGCGGACCCCGGAACTGAACCGGTCATCTGCCGAAAAATATCGGTTACTCAGGCAATCTGGCGCTGTTGGATCGGCGTTGCCAGGGGAGGAACCCCCTGCTCGGAGACGAATCTCCAGCTCGTCTGGAAATGTTTCAGCACCGCCAGCAGTTCTTTCTTATCCACCGTCCCCGCGATATAATGACCCACCGTGTTCCGGACAATCTGAACATCCACGGGAGCCATTGCTTTTAAACTATCCTCCAGCATCCTTTCGGCGATGCGGCAAAAGGTAGCGCCGTTATAGACGAAGAAGGGGAGCATCTCCCGGCATCGCCGGCAAACCTCGATGGCCTCCAGAAGAGAAAGGGATTTCGAAAACGACTTCTCCCAAAAGGCCCGCGCGCGTGGCAACCCTTGCGTATTCGCTTCCGGCTGCAGCTTTTGAGCTTTGCAAAGCTGCTCGTTGCTGCTTAAGACAAAGTCCCACGGCGCATCCGCCAACCATTGTTCCTCAGTTTCTCTCATCGCCCGCTTCCGGAAGATCGCTGCAAAGGGTTAAAAATCAGTGGCCGATCTTAAGCCGAAATCCCGCAACGGTCAATCCTGATGCAAGATCATGAAACGCGCACTGGCAAAAAGGAGCAAAAAGAGCCGTCCCGCATCACACGGGACGGCGTAGGTCCCAGGCGGAATTCAATGGATTCCGACTAGGCGTTAAAAGATTTGCCGCAACCGCAGCTTTCGCGCGCGTTGGGATTGGAAATCTTGAAGCCCCCGCCGGTCAAGCCGTCGTTGTAATCAACGACCGCCCCCCGGAGATATTGGGAGCTGAACGAATCCACGAGAACCTCGACGCCCGCGCAATCGGCCGTCAGGTCGCCGTCACGCCTCTCGTCAAAAACCAGACCGTATTGCATTCCGGAGCATCCTCCGCCTTCGACGAAAACGCGGAGAATCTTGCCCGCATTTTCGGGCTTCCCGGTCAGAAGTGTTTTTACCTGGCTGACCGCGCTGTCGGTGAGAGTGACCACCGGCTCGGTTGTTGGTGTGCTTTCCTGCATGGTCTGTCCAACTCTAGAAAGTACGGCACCTGATGTCAAATCCCCGTTTTGAGCAGCAATTCTCGTTTTGTGGAGCGCGACTGTCCCCAGCCGCAGCGCGAACGAACTGGAAGGGGCCTGCGGGGATTCTGCCGCGTCATCGCGCTTTCCGTCTGCTCCGGCTGAGGAGAGCCGCGCTCCGTTAAAGCCTTTTGAGGGCTTTGCATGACAGGATGGACCGGCACCAGCGTGCGAAAGATGGAACTGGCCACGCAGGAAGGCCCGGCCTCTGAGAGTGGAACCCGCTCAAGCGTCCAGCACCACGTCTGTCTCCGGCACACAAATACAGGTGAGGCAAGAGCCGACCTCGACGTCGCAGCCCGCTTCCTTGAGGTATTTCACCTTGCCGGATTTCAAGACGGTCTTGCAGGTGCCGCAATTGCCGGCCCGGCAGCCGGAATCGATGCTGATTCTAGGGTCTTGCGCTTCCGCGAGATCGAGCAATGATTCAGTGGCGCCAGTCCAGGCTACTTTCCGACTGGATCGGGCGAACAGGACGTTCAGCGCCACCGCCGGGGCTGCATCGGGCGAGGCCGGCGGCGGACGCTTCACGCTGGCCGGGCCGAAAGCTTCAAAATGAATTCGGTCTTTGGGGACGCCCCATTCCTTTAGGCCCTCGGTCAGACTGTCCATCAGAGGCCCCGGGCCGCAGATGTAGTAGTTGTAATTGTTTGAAGGCAGGACTTTCTTGAGCACATCCACAGTGACGCGGCTGGGGTGATGGTAGTCGCGGTCCTGAGCATCGCTTTCGTCGGGTTTGCTGTAACAAATGTGCAGCTTGAGATGCGGGTGCTGGCGCGCGATCTCATCCAAAGCGTCCTTGAAGATATGCTCGCTGCGATTGCGAACGCCAAGAAAGAACCAAACCTCGCGTTTCGATCCGCTTGCAAGGATCGCGCTCAGCATGCTGTAAACCGGGGTGATCCCAACGCCGCCGCCAATGAGCACCACTGGCGACGTCCCGGCCGGGTCGAGAACGAACGCGCCATTGGGCGCTTTGATATCCAGCACGTCGCCGGACTTGAGCCGGATATGAAAATGGTTTGAGACCAATCCAGGCGGGCATCCGGCCGGTTCGCCAGGAGGCTCCAGCCGCTTGATGGTTACCCGGTAATGCTCCTCAGTGGGCCGGTCCGAAAGGGAGTAGCAGCGAACGACACGCCTGGACTGGCCCGGAATATCCAGATCAAACGTCAAATACTGCCCCGGCAGAAACGACGAAAGCGGCTTTCCGTCCAGCGGACGAAGATAAAAGCTGTTGACGTCCGCGCATTCGCAGACGACGCGGTCGATGCGGAACTTGCGAATGCCGTTCCACGCCAGGACGCGCGGCTCCTTCTTGTGCAATTGCTGGCGGGCGGCAGAAAGCCGTTCGCTAAACGCAGCCCCCTCGAGCGCTCGCCGATTTCGCTGGATGGCGCCGCGGCGGACGCCTGAGAAAACCAGCAACCCGCACTGTGCGGCCGCGATTACGACCAGCGCCAGACCTGCAACGAACCACGGCGAATCAAACATTTACCTGGCTCCGCATTAAAACTTCACGAGCATTTCAATGCGTCCACCATAGGATTCTTTGCTGTCCTCGCGCAAGGCCCCAAATGCATCCAGCACCAGCACGTAACGCCGCCCAAAGGCCTGCTGGTAGCGCAGGGCTACGGCCTCGGCCGATGGGCCGCCATCCGTTCCGGTGCGAGCGCCAATTTCTCCCACCAATTGACGGCGGCGCAGTTCTCCGAAATACATCTGGTAACCAATCGCCCCCCCGACGGCCCGCTCCGCCCGATTGCCGAGGGCGGCGCCATATTGCCCCAGGCCGACGGCGGCAAAGAGCAGCCCGGTCCGCCCCAGAGGCCCGCCCGCGTCCGGTCCGCGCACAGCGGAGGAAAAGTCGTCGATGCCCCAAAAGGCATTCGCGTAAACCAAGTCATGCCCCCAGGTGGGTGTGTAGGAGGTTTCCGCGAAGAGCAAGGTCCCGTTCCGGACGCGCGCACTCTCCCGCTCGACCGCCACCGAATGAGCCACACGGAAAACAGTGTTGATCCTGCCAAAACGCTGGCTCGAACCGAGTCCGGCGTAGAAACCATCGCTGCCATCGTCCGAAACGATATAAATCAGGTCTCCTTCCACTGTGCTCTTGTGAAAATCGATGGCTGTGTTGAGCCCGAAAAGCAAGGCGTCGTTATCCTCGAGGTTGTTGTTCCGGCCGATTTCGTTCCAGGCAAAAATGCCGGAAAGCCTCATGGTGGACGTGCCTGGGGGCAGGAGCGCATTCCGGGTGATGGAAAGCATATCCACGCTGTCGTCGTTGACGAGGATGCCGTCCTGCAAGAGCAATGGTTGACGGCCGAAAGAAATCCCGTAGTCCATGCTGTGTCGATCAGCACGATCGAGCTTCGGAAAAATCTCGCCGAACTCTCCCTCAAAAAATAGCGTGCGAACATGAAGGCTGTTCTCGCTGAAATCCTCCCGCCATCCCCGCCTGCTGTGCGGCTCGAAATCATAGCCGGTGAAACGCCCATCGCGGTCCAGCGGCCGGATACCCACCAAAATGCGCTCGGTAGCGGCCAGTTGAAGATTGCCAAACAGGTCGAGCCGGTTCTTCCATTCGCTGATGCGGTCCGCGTCGCCGGGATCGAAGCTTTGCACGGCGGAACGAAAGGTTCCATACATCCAAAAGGCAGGATGCCAGACGGCGCCGGTGGGCAGCTCGAAGGCGGGCTTGATATCGCCCGCCCCCAGGAAGCGGTCGCCCAGCTCGAGGAGCGGTGGAGGCCGTTCGGGGAACCCTTCCAATCTCAGTGGTGCCGGTTCATCCGAGAAACGGCTTTGTTCATCGGCGGCCTCTGCCTGGGGGCAGAACGCGCCCAGACACGTCACGAGGCAGAATCCAACGAGCCGCCGCCAGTGTTGTCCGCCCCTATTTGTCGTGTGCATGCGCTGTTTGAACCTCCGGTTGCTCAGCCAGGTTGATCCGCCGTTTCTCTCCGTCCAGGTTGATGGTGACGTTTTTGTGCCAGAGAACCATGTGCCCTTCGCGAATGGCATCAGCCACTTCACGCGGTGACATGTCGTAATCGAAACCGACCACTTGGATTTCGGTAATGAGATTGACCGGGACCATGCCGGCCATCACCTTGATGTCCACGTTGTAGGGGCCGGGACCGGTCAATTCCTTTTTTCCGACCTTGTACTCGGGCCAGCGGCTCCCCAAGGGTTCGATGCCCCGCCGCTGCACGCGCGCGCCGCCAGGGCGCCCGCGAAGGATGGTCGAGA
>CAZCUL010000153.1:0-6514 GCA_964501475.1 uncultured Verrucomicrobiota bacterium
ATGCCGTTGCTGCAAGGAACGAACTCCATCAATTCCGTCTCGAAAAAACCCTGCTTCACTTCCAGGAGTCCGCGCGCGCGCGCCAGAACGCCTTTGAGGTTGCCGGTATCACGAAACTTGAATTTCAAGTTCTCCGTATCGAACTTGTCCGAACAGGCCCGCGCACATTCCAGCAGCAGGTCGCTGAGTCGCAGACTGAGAACCGCTTCACGCGCTTCCCTGAAAATCCCGTCAACAGGCGAATAGGTGTAAAAGCGGTCTTCCTCGGCGGCAAAAACCGTCGGCTCGCTCGGCGTGCCTGCTTCGCCCAGCGTCGCCCCAAGGAAGTCTTCCGACAGGTCTTTCACATACGGCTGCCCCTTGTCCTTCGGTGGGATGACCTCTTGCACGGCCAAGCCCCGCGACGCGGCCAAGGCCGGAAACTTCCATTCAAACCACTTCGCCGGTGTGTCCGGCGGCGTTGTCGGGGCGGAACCCGGAGCGGACGCCGCTGCCCCGGCCACGCGAGCCAGCGCGGGCAACGCGAGGCCGTTTTCGTTCGCCCACGCCTTGAGATTCTCGCCTTGCGGGTCAGCCTCCATGCGTGTCCTCCACCGTCCACTTCCGACCGTACAGGATTTCCTGCGTCGGCACTTGCAGGATGGGCACACCGCTCGGTTCAGTGTTCAAGAAAAGTAATCGCTGCTCCCGCTTGCCGCGCTTCGCGTGCGGCAGTCGGGAGAGCCGGACGGCGGACAGTGCCCCCGCGTCCGCGCCCAACGTGACGAGAATGGCTTTAATCGCGCCAATGCGCGCGTCCCAATCCGCTTTACTCGCGGCCCCCACGCGCACGAGCGCATGAATCGACCGGCCCCCGGATTCGCAAATCGACGCAATGCGGAGCGGCAGTTGCACCAGGCAACGCAACCAGTCATCAGCGTCCGCCTTGTCGCTTTCCAAAACCGCGTAACGCCAACTCATCACCGCTTCCTCAGAGCGGCGCGACAACTTCCCATCCAGGCGCGGATTGGGATGAAACTCGCCCGTGACGGGCTGCGGAAGAAACCAAACGCCTTCATCGCCTGTCGGCAGATGCACGTTTTGAATCACGTCGCTTTTGTCCGCCTCCCAAACGAAATCGCCCTGCGATTTCATGTCCGAGAAGATGAGAACTTTTTCACCCGACCCACGCCCGTAGAGCCGCCGAAGCACACTCGCCGAGTCCTGTGCCTCCACACGGACCGGCGACCGTTCCGAGATGAATCGCACCACATCCTTGATTTCGCCCGTCTTGGCCGCGATGCGCTTCAGCTCAGCAGGCTTGAATTCGGGTTTTGGCGGCGGGGGCGGAAGAACCATCGTCTTTGCAGGAACAATCGCACCAGAGTTGTGAGCGCCCGGAGAGTCTCCCAATAAATGCCCGCGCGGCAGGCCGTGCGACGCGGTTCGCGCCGTCTTGATTTTGTGAACCAGTTCCGGCTCGCTCCACGGCGGCACACACGAACCATTCCACTCGCGCAGGACCGTCAGTGCGTCGATGTCTGGCAGGTCGAAGCCGTGAACGAGAAGGCAGGCGACATGAAAAGTTCGGTCGTGACCACCTTGGCCGCTAACGGCGGGGTCGCATTTCTGCACGTAACGCTGTGCGCGCTCGATGACAGTGAGCAAAGCTCGTCCTCATCAGTTCGACGCTCCACCGCTCCGCCGGCACACGCGGTAGTTCGAGTCGAGATGCGTTTGCACGTCGCTCCACTTGAACGACACGCTGCGGCCCATCTTGTAGTAGGGCAGGATGCCGCGCTTCATCCAGTTGTCGATGGTGCGAAGTTTCTTTTTCAGCCGTCGGGCGACCTCGGCCTTGTTGATGAATTCTTCCGGCTGCCCGCCGTTCTGGCCGCTGTCTCCAGGAGGACTTTCTGTTTTCATACTTTGTCGAAATCCGCTTCACGGCCCGCCCGCACTGTGCAGGGTTTGCGCCGCGTGACACTTTTACACCCGCTCCTTTCGTCCGCGCGCACGACGCTGCCGCACCGTTCTTTTCCTCGCGCATGTTCATGCCGGTGAATGTCTCGTGATGAACCGAGACGCACCTTTGCGAACATACTTTTTTTCAGAATCATCTTGACCCCTTTTTCGACCCCCTCGCTCCCGCTCGACGCAACCCCGCGTGCAGGCTCGTATTCATTGGCGATTTCGCACGTTGGCAAATCTGTTATCATGTCAGTTCGACCAAAGCCACACCGTCGGCAGGCCACCACAACGGGAACGTCCGGCGAAGACGACAAGAGCCGTCCACGCCACGTCGGCTCGACGAACCCAGCGACGAGAACGCCGCAGAAGGAGCAAGTCCTTCCACGGCGCCACAGCGCCGGAACATTCAGTCCCGAATCCAGAACGCGTCATGGGGTTCTGGCACCACTACTTGCCCGGTGCCCTCGCAGATGACGAACGCGACATGAAGTCGCCGCCACCCGCGGCCAGGGCACCACGGATGTTTGATGACCATAGTTTTGCCTATGGGAACTCCTTGCGTTCGGCTGGGGGCTGTTGTAATAACAGCCCTGAAGGTTACCAGCTTTTCGGGCGCGAGTTCGTCTCGCCCTAAAAAAGTTGAATTAAGCCCTTGAAGCGTCAGCGCGCTTTGAGGGCTTTTTTAGGTCTTGGGCACCTCCTTCGGTTCACCGGAGTCAAGCGCAACGGTGGTTGTGGCTTCGGTTGCCGCCCCCGTGCTTTCGGTCTGCTTCTCGTCGGTCGCCTCTTCCTCGCGGCTCGACTTCTCACCATTCTCAGCGGCCTTCTTTTTCTTCTCCTTATAATTCGGATACCACTCCAACAACGCCCAATCCCCAGTCGGGAGCCTGACGAACGTCGTTGAGTTTTTCCCCAGGGAGATGGCAACGCCGCGCTTCTGGTCATCCACATTGCTGGTGGTCCCGGCGAGGTCGTAACCCCCCGCTTTCAGCGCATCAAAGATTTCATCGAGGGACGCTGGTGAGGGCGACTGATTCGCCTGATGGCGCATCAACAGGTACTCGCGGACGCACGTCGTCAACGGACGCCCGAAAAGCGAGTTCCGCTTTACTGACAAGGCGCCGCCGTTGGCCTGCAATTCTGTCTCAGCATAGAGGGTTGGGATATTCGCGAAGGCGCACAGGTGGTTGATAAGCTTCTTGAGCCTCAGAACCTCCTCTTCCTGCTGCCGGAGTTGGGCCTTCGCATCGTCGATTGTTTTTAGAACATGTTCCATAGATTTAGGCTTTCTCGCGCATTCAACTGTTACCGCCGCGCAAGATAGCGAAAGCTTCCGGCATTGCGCAAGGAATTTATTCAACCTCTCACACAGCCGCCTAAAACCCGATTGTAAATTGGAACTGAAACCCCGTTAAGCCAATGACATCAGCCATTTGCAACTCTACATTTGAGTCCTTGGCATCGCAGAATGAAAACAATGTATCACAATGCGCTTCAATGTATCACAATGCGCTTGGAAATTGGCCATCTGAAGGTGAGAAATTCCAGCAGCCTGACTGCGAAAATGAGCAGACCACAAGCTGCTTCAAATGGGATTTGCTTCGAGGGAAATCTGAGTTCGGCCCGAACCGCTGCCCGCCCGTCCGTGGCAGGACAACCCTGGAACCCCTCAACCAGCGTCCCGCCGTTGGTCAGCGATGCCCACCCGCTCGCGGCTGCGACGCCCAACCTCTGGCCGCGACGTATGCGCCCGGTCATTGCAGCCGCAAGCCCCCCGGGGCAAGCGCGGCTACGCGCCGACCACCACCGCCACTCCCGCAGCGGCCTTGCCTTCTCGCGATGCTTTCCCGCGCGGCTTGGCCTCAAGCTGGATGATTATCCCATCCTTCCCGGGTGCCAGCGAAAACCACGTCTTGGCGTCCGCCGGTCGCACGAGTTCCCGATAGTGCCGGAAAATCATCTGCGGGCTGTTCCCGGCTTCCAACGCCACTTGCGCGACGTTCTTGATTGCGGCCACGCGGTAACTGATGAACGAGTGACGAAGCGCGTTGTGCTTCCACGCAAATTTCTCCGTGACCTTGCCTTCTTCGCGCCGCTTGTTGATGCGCTTCACCAGCTCATCAATCTCGAAAGCCATGTTCCGATACTTGCACACCAGCCCGGCAGTCTGACGGTGCGGCAGCAGCCACTTCCGAAGATTCGGCAGAATCGGCACCGTGCGCCGGCTGGCCGTCTTCGCCTTGGCCGCGTGTAGTTCGATGATGCCGTCATCGAAGCGCACATCCTTCCATTCGAGCCGCTGAATCTCCGCGTGCCGGATGCCCGCGAATGCGCCGAGCGCGAAGAACGGAATCAGCCGCTCGCCCGCGCGGTTCAAAATCTCGACCAACTCAGCAGGCGTGAAGACCTCGATTGCGCCGTCGCGGTCTTTGACTAACGGCACCGCTTCGATTTCATCATGGTCTTTCGGCAGGTAGCCGCGCGACTTCGCGAATCCGAAAAGCGTTTGCACCGAATTCCGCAGATTGTTGCGCGAGCGCGGCGACAGCCCCGACTTCCGCAGCCAGTCATCAATCTCGGCAGAAGTCACGGCGCCGATGTTGCACTTGAACGCCGCCGCAAACTTCCCCACGCAATACTTGAGGCATTGCAAGTAGCGCGCGCTCCCGCCATCGGCTCGCTTCGCCTCGATGAACTCGGCGGTTACCGCGGTGACCGCTTTTGGCTCAATCTTCGTTGGATGCCGTTTGACGTAAAACTCGACCGCGTGAGAAAGCGGCGCGTCGCCCAGCGCTTTCCTCGCGTCGGCGAACTGCGCCGCTGCCGCTTCCAGCGCCACGCCCAGCGGATCGAGCAATTGCCGGGCGCGCAAATACGCCGCGCGGTCCGCGCTCGTCAGCGTCAACACGTCGGCGTCGGAGTTGCCGAGACGATTGGCGATGATTTCCGCTTCGCCCTTCGCTTGCTCGTAAGTCGGAAATGTGGGCCGTTTCCTGACACCATCCTGGTAATACGAGAGCGTGAACGAATCGCACCCGTGCGAGAGTGTGCGGTAGATTTTGACGATCACCGATCCTCTTTTGACCTTCTGCGGGAACTCGATATTCTTCATTCCCGCGAGACTGTCAGGAAACTGTCAGGAACACAAGTCTTTTCTCAAAATGCTGCGCAAACGATGGTGCCCGCGACAGGACTTGAACCTGTACGATGTTACTCACTAGAACCTGAATCTAGCGCGTCTGCCAATTCCGCCACGCGGGCATCGAGGCTGGCCGCAACCGACCGCCATCCAGCAGCTTTATTAGCGCCTTTCCGCGTCGTCGCAAGCGAAAATCTGGAATCTTCGGCAGAAAGCCGCAGGAAAGCTTGCGGAAAGCACTTCTCTTCCATCCAAGCGCCTGCACAACTCTTTGGCGTCTTGGCAAGCACTGTTTCTGGTGCCAGCCTGCACGAGTGCTGATGCATTTGCCCGAGGCAAAGTCGGTCGAGCAAGTCTTCCCGGATGTCTTCCGCTGGGAAGTGTTCTCGCCACAGCACAAAGTCGATCTCACCTCCCACGCCGTTCGAATCAATGGACATCTCTATATTTTCGACCCAATTCCTCTGGCTGCTACAGCCATGGAACAACTCAAACGCCTGGCCCGATCCGCGGTGATCGTGATCACCAGCGAGAATCACGAACGCGCTGCCCGTCACTGGCAAAGCCTGTGGCGCCTGCCGTTATCCGCGGCGGCCGACGCTCCGCTCAGCGTGAATCCCGCTATCCTGTTCAGGTCCGCGGAACATCGTTGGCTGGACTGGACGCTGTTCCGCGTCTCAGGCGGTGCGCGAGGCGAAATGGCCTTCTTTTGGCCGCAACGCTCCTTGATGGTCCTGGGGGACGCGGTGACGAATTTGCCCGATTGGGGATTAATGATCTCACCGGAGAAATATTGTCTGGATCAGGCAACCTTGCGCCACAGCCTCCGCCAACTGATCGCGACGCCCTTTCAACAGGCGATCATGGCTCACGGAAAACCGCTCCGCGAGCGGGCATCGCTGCAGATCGCCGCGATGCTCGACAACCAGCCTTGAAGAGGCGCCCCGCCTCATCGCACTCTCCATGAACCTCCTCTCCCTGAAACTGGTAGGGACATCGCGCTGCGGTGTCCCCGCCCGAGCAGCAGCGGGCGGAATGGCTGCGCCGCTGAACGCGGCGCTGACGGCGCAGCGCGCCGTCCCTGCCCGGATCCGGACCGCGGGCCTCTGGCCCGCACTGGAGTTTGGACATTTTCTGTCAGTGCCGAGCACCGCAAAGCGGCGCCAGAAGGTAGCCGGAGGTCGCAGCGTAGCGGAGACCTCCGGAAAGGGTTGGCAAAGAAGCAGCACCCCAGCGGGGTGCCAGACGGTGCACCAAAAGCGGGTGCCAGAGTTTTCTCTCCGGCATGAGGTTGCGTCGCCGCAGTGCCTATTTCCTCCGCAGGCTTTGCCGGAAGCTTTCTGGTACCCCATTGGGGTGCGTACTCGTTTCCCCACAGACCGGAGGTCTCCGCGTTGCTTCGACCTCCGGCAACCCTCTGGCAAC
>CAZCUL010000154.1:0-4694 GCA_964501475.1 uncultured Verrucomicrobiota bacterium
TAGAGCTTGTCCCAAAATCGTCGGTTTCGAAACTTTGTCGGAAACTTCGTCGGCGAACTTTGTCGAAATACCCGCCAATCGACAAGGTTTCCGACAAAGGAGGGAAGGATCTCTGTTCTGGGACAGACCCTATCTAAGCAACTACTGAAGATCGCTCAGTGGAGCCCTGTGCAAATGTTCTTCAAAGATGGCCCACACATAGCCGCCGGCAATCTGGATTTGTTCAACGAAGCGGGTGCGTACATAGGCCAGCTTGCGGGTGCGATTTTCTTTCAAGTCCAACAAAGCCACGTAACCGACGCCGCCCACCCAGAGATCGTCGCCGTCGGGAGTGACCGCGCTTACGGTCCGTGAATTGATTCCGCCAACCTCGGGAAAGCTGCGCCACCGACCATCGCGGATGTTCAATATCTGCAAACCCAACGGACCGGAGCGTGTCTCACCCGAGAGCCCAGCATGCTCGCCGACATAAAGGTGGGCGGCATCGGTTGCAAGAGCGGAGGCATGCTGGAGCTGCGCAAATCCGGTCCAGACATCTTTCCGGCTTTTGAAAGAGCGCAAAGGATGGTGGTCGGTAACGAACCAAATTTCGCCTGATGGATCCATGGCCATTTCCTTCACTGAGCGGCGCGTAGGTTTATTCAGAGATTCCCGCACCGGGTTGCCTTGGAATTCTGTCCCTTCAGCCAGCGAAAGTGTGAAGTATTTGAAGCGTCTCGCAGTCAGGTCAAACTGCCCAATCCCTCCTTTACCGCCAGCGGCCCCGCCCGGCGTGTCCCTGACGCCATAACCGATCCATAGGCTCTCCCCATCCAACTGCAAACTGGCGATGCTGTTCATGGCCAGCCCATCCTCAGTAGTCCAACGGCGGCACTGCTTGAGGTTGCGATCAAATTCAATCAGCCCTTCGCCCTCCCCAAACAAGCCCCTGCCTGCTTCAATCAACGCCGAGCGACCCGTAGCGATCCAGACCGAGGCGGGAGACACGCAAAGCGCATTGATAGGTGTGGACGGCGACATCGGCAGCTCCATCACCAAATTTGTGTTGAGATCGGTGTCGAGGTGTAGCAATTGATTGCCGACGGCGATCCAGAGTGCGTCTTGCTCTGCCGCAAAGGTTGAGGACCCGTGGAGGCAGAGCACGTTCGTTCCCATGTCGAACTCGCGTGGGTCGCTCACGACTGACAGGCCGAGCTTTTTTCGGCAAACCGCTGCCAGGCGCGTCGGCAGCACCGGCCTCCAAGCTTTCCCCCATTTTCCATTACTGGACATTCTGACCGGCCTTCCGCCAAAGCTCTCGAAAATATCGAGCGCTTGCTGCCATCGTCCTGCGTCGGCGTAAGCGTAAGCCAGAGCCACTCGCTCTTCGTCACTGACCTTCGCTTTGGTGCGGTGGTAACCCTCCAGCGCCCGTGTCGCCAGGTCATATTGGTGATGTTCGGTCAGCCAGGAATTCGCGGCGTCCCGGGCGGAACTCCAGAATTTGTCGGGCTTGAAAAGCTTCTCCGGATGTTTCACGCATTCGTCCAGGCGCTTTTCGAATTCCGCCAGCAGGGTGGTATTTGTGTTCACTTGAAATCTCAGGGCTTCCGCCGCCAGGTGAGGAGCCAATTCCGGGAATTCCCGCACCATCGCAGGGTAAAGCTCGGCCAACCGGCGGGCGGTTACATTCGTGTCACCGCCCAAGGCTTCCAGAAAGTTGTACATGCCGTAGCTGCCATAAACCGTGCCTGAGTTGCCATCCATTACGCTCTTGGCGGAGCGAATTGCTTCGAACAGTTTCTTTTCGGCGAGTTCCGTTGCGCGTGACCCGGTCCCACTTTGGATAATCACTTCCTCGGCGGCCTGCCCGGCATGTTCGCGATAAAACGCCGCAAGCGCCGTATTCGTCCCTTGTCGGAGAGCCGCCGTAAACCAGCGGGTCTTTTCCACCGGGTCGGACGATTCGAAAGAGTGCAACAAGGCTCGCTGTGCGTAAGTGGTCCACTTGTCCTTGACGTCTTCTTCGAGAACTTCCCGCCAGTAGTTGCGGGCTTCATCAATGCGTGTACTCCGCAGAGACGCCGCCAGATACATCCTGGACTCGCGATTTCCGGGATCGAGCAGGAGGGCCGTTTTGAAGGCCCGGATAGCTTCCTCAGCATTACGGCGCTGGCGCATTGCGTCCTGCTCGCCGACGCCTCCATAGCCACTGGCCCACGAGAGAATGCTTTCATCCAAGCCGGACAGCTCCCGGCCGATCGCCATCTGCAAGTGCGCCTCGGTCGGACGCGCCACAATCAACGTATTCGTGTTCCGGTTCATGACGCGATCGATCTTGTTTTTGACGTCCGCGTAAAAAGAGTCGGAAGGCTGCCCCTGGATGTGGAGTTTTGTCGCCCGCCCCCAGAGGCGCCTGACGCGCAAAACCAACTCGACATCTGCCTGTGAGTTTTCCAGCGACTGAAACTGGCCTTGAACCAGCCAATATGCGGACTGCATCGGCTGCGGCCTGGCGCCGCCAGCGCCTTCTTCGGTTAAACCTGCCAGGTCCAGGGTTACTTCCTCCAACAGCGTATCCACAGCCTCGCGCTCCAGAAGCTTGATCCCGGTGCTCTGATATGCCGCCATCAGACTGGCGCGCAAACGTGTGGCAAACTGGGAAAGTTTGTTATTCAGACTCAAATCTTCAAACGCTCCTATTGCGAGATAAGCAGGGCTCGTGGCAGTCGCTGCATTTTCGCGGCTGCGCCGCACGAACCCGGCGATGTCTTCGGCGAGCGCGAGTGTTGCTTTGCCGGCCGAAAAAGCCTCAGCGTCACGAAGAATGCCAGTTCGCGCGTCCACGATCCGCAAGACTGTCGTATTGGTTCCATTGATCTCCGTACCGGTTCCCAGAACAAACCAATCCGCGCGCACCAGTTTGCCCAATCTCACCGCGTCCTGGGCGCGAACCAGACCGGACAAACTTAAGGACATCTCTTGCAAGCCGGTGTTTAGAGACTGTCGATCTACGAGATCCAGGCCCGCCGCTCCGCTCAAGTTGGCCAGGACCAAATCGGCTACGTTTCGATCCTGCTCTTCATCGGCCATGCCAAGGCTCCCAATTGCCAGGCGAACACTCTTGCTGAAATCAAGGGGCCGGAGGACGGCTGGTTGCTGGTCTGACGGGACCGATTCGCGCAGCCGCCTTTTCGCATCCGCGATGTCCTGCGAGGTTATCAGAGTGGGGCTGCGGCGGTCCGGGTCGAAATACCAATGCATCAGCAAGGCGCCCAGACTGCCGAGTGCCAGCAGGATGCCCGCTCCGAGGAGGAATCGTTTGTTCATCAGTTTTCAGAAGTGAGGTGAAACAATTTACCGGATCAACACCGGGATCATCCGTTCCGCCAATTCCATGGCGGCATTCTGCAGGGCGGTTTTGGCGGCTACTTGCTCGGACAAATCCACGGCCACGCTGGTCTGGCGGTCCACGAGCAGGAGGTTCCCCGTGGCCCGCTCCCGCGCTTTGATCTCGACGCGGCCTTTGCAAGAGACAAGGTTGCCCTTGCGCATCCCGAATTCGCTCAGCGCTTCTCCAGCTATCTCGATCTCCGGCTTCAGATCGGACTTTTCGTCGGTGAGCTGGCAGCCAAGTTCAACAAGTATCTTGCCGAGTTCGGTTTCGGCGGCTGGATCGATGGTCGGCCCGCCAAAGTGACGCTCGGCAATCTTGACCGACACTAGGCGCTTTTTCCCATTGAGAGCCTTCTTGATTCTTCCAAGGCGTTCCTCGCGCGATTCCACCTGCGCCACCAGAGTTTCCCCCTTTTCCCTAATAGTCGCCGCAAGCTTTTCTACCAGCTCCGACGAAAGATCGGTGATAGACGCACTCGGACCGCCTGTGATGAGTTCCCCATAGACGCGACTGGTTTCGGTGCCAATCACTTTGGCAACAATCATCGTATCGGTATCCACCTTGAATACGCGGCCGGTAACAAACACCTTCGCTCCCGTCAACTGTCCTATCTTGGCCGCACTCTCCGAGTTCACCGTGCCGGACAAGCCGAATTCCTGTTCACCGAGCAGCTTGTCCAGTCCAGCGCGCTCGACCAGAATGAGTTGTGGTTCGGCAGAAAGCCCGGCGTTCACCAGGGCGGCGACTTTGGGGCCGAGTTCGCGCACATTTTCCTCTTTTGATTCGAAGTCAAAAACGGCGACGGCATAAACAGTCTCCGCCGAACAATGAGCAACCGGAACCAGCAGAAGCGCGGCGGACAGGAGCGAGTTCAGTTTCATAGAGAGTTGATTGTTCAAGGTGAGGTTGACCAATTGGGAATCCGGGCCGACGCAGGCTCGCACGCCTGGCGGCAAAGATGAATGAGGTTGAGTTGGGCCTGCGGCTGTGCGGCCAAATCCGCGACAAGACCGGCTTGAGCGACAACGATGTTTCCTGCGCCTACGGACATGGTGAAGAACGAAGGCACGAGCTTGTCATGCAGGTTTGGTCTGTCCGGGGGTTGAATCCAAAGGACGGCGGTACCTTTCCCGGCCAGTGATTCGATTTGCCTGGCCAATCCCTCGCCCATTTGTCCGCGGTCGTCGAACGGGCCAATGATTGCCAGTTTGCCACCGAAATCATCGAGCCCTTCCTGCTCCAAATCCGCAAATTCAACGTCCACATTCCTAAGCAGCGCTTTAAGCACGCTCGACGGATCGAAGATCCCAAGACCCGG